>CATYEA010000248.1 GCA_958405355.1 uncultured Lachnospiraceae bacterium | reverse complement strand
ATCACCGAGATATCCGGCTCTACATAGGTATTGGTATGTTCATCCAGGTATACTGCAAAGGGTGCAGTATACACCTCACAGGCACCATGATTTGACCGGATATACTCCCTGATGATGCCAAAAATTTCACCGGACAACTTCTGATGTTTCCTACTAGGCGGTGCCATATAATAGATCTGACCATCGATGAGTTCTGCCCGCTCCCCATCCGGAAGGGCATAGATATCTTCTATTGTATAAATATCTTCTTTCGGTAATGCCATGTCACGCCTCCATTATCTATTCTTTCAATACCAATAGTATTCTCTACTATATAGTATACCATACTGTTTCTGCGCTACACAGCTGTTTCCACAATTTTTTGTAGCGCCTCCATAGACAGCCCTTCAAAAATGATATTCGCTCCATCGAATCTCTCTGCCTGCTCTTTGATTATTTCAATAAATGTCTCAAATGGAACGTATCCCAGCATTTTTTCCTGTGAGATTGAGTAAAAATAAACTTCATATCTGTCACATTTTAACCCTTTCCCTGTTTCCGGGTCAGAAATTCCCAATGGCACCTGTCCTTTTAGAGGAAAGATTGTCCGGCAATCTTCTGTCACTACATATCTGCCGACAACACCCACCTCGGTTCTGAAAAACTGCGGCTGCGCATAATAGGCATCTACAGACTGTTTTTCATGCAGCCATCTGCCGAAAGCATCCACATCGTGTCTGAATTTTTCTGCTTCCGGTACACCAAGGACGACCGGAAACATGACACTGTACAATGTCAGGGATTCCTTTTTGCCGGATAAAATATCCCCACAAACACTTTCGAGAACCGTTTCATTAAAGGCCTGCATATCCGGTATCAGCGAAACAAGCTCCGAAAGCGCGGTGATATTGCCGTCCATCTCGATTTCACATTTCCAATAAGATGCAATTCTTTGTATTGCAGCGAAAAAATCATTCAGTCCTTCACGACTGTCGGGGCTTAACGCCCGCAAATCCACATAATCCTTTTTTTCCGGTGTCCACTCGATACTGAAGCCGCGGGATATATGATTCGAATGATACAAAATGATTTCATCACTACTTAAATCATTTTCTTTTAATTTCATACCATCGCTGGTTCCATAGCACAAATCAGAACCTGTAATCACATGCAATGGCAGTGTCTTTTTTAATAAACCTTTCTGCGTTATTCTGATATCTATTGACATTTCTAACGACACCTTTCTTATGTTCAAAAAGCCGCCGCAGATTTCACAAAATCCACGCCGACTTTTTGATTATCGTTCTTCTCGGAAGTAAGAGTTGCCAAGGCTCTCCGGCGGCTGATATTCTTTCTTCTTTCTGAAGCTTGTGAAAATCAGTACGACGATGGTTACAAGGTATGGCAGCATCTTGAATATCTCCTGCATGGAACGGCCAAGCCCCGGTATATAGAGGTAGAGGATATACAGGGCACCAAAGAGGAAAGATCCCCAGATGGCGTTAATAGGCTTCCACAATGCAAAGATAACAAGGGCGATGGCCAGCCAGCCTCTGTCACCGAAACCGTTGTTGGTCCATGTACCGCCTGAATATTCCATAACGAAATACAAACCGCCAAGACCACTGATGGCACCACCGATAATAGTTGCCAGATATTTATAAAGTGTGACATTAATACCGGCTGCATCCGCTGTGGCAGGGCTTTCACCTACTGCTCGAAGATTCAGACCTTTTCTCGACTTATACATAAACCATGAAACAAGGATTGCCAGTATAATGCCGAAATAAGTCATAAAACCATAGGAAAATAAAACATCGCCGATAACAGGGATCTTGGATAATCCCGGAATTTTGGTACGGTAGGTACCGCCTGTCACAGCAACGGATATCTGACCGACACCGCCTGCCAGCTGTGAAAGAGAGCCACCGAAAAAGTTGCCGAAACCAACACCGAATGTTGTCAGCGCAAGACCTGTAACATTCTGATTAGCTCTCAATGTAATGGTCAGAACACTGTAGATTAATGCACCAAAACCGGAAGCCAACAAGGCACACAGCATGGAAATAAGCACACCCACAATGCCGCTTGGATTCTCTGCTCCGCTTTCATAGATAAAAGCACCCATCAACCCGGCAATACCGCCCATATACATCAGTCCCGGAACACCCAGATTCAGGTTACCGGATTTCTCTGTAATAATCTCGCCTGTTGCGCCAAAGAGCATACCGATGCCCTGAGCAATGGCTTTTTGAATAAAAACAATCAATGCACTCATATCATCGGCCTCCCTTACTTATGCGCTTTTGTAAATGCAATTCTGTAGCGGATAAAGAATTCGCTGCCCAGAATAAAGAATAAAATGATACCTGTAATAACATCGGATGCATTCTCATTCAGATTGAACTGTGACGCAATCTGAATAGCACCTTTTTCCATGAAAACAAGGAAGAAGGATACAAGAATCATTACGAATGCATTAAATTTGGATAACCATGCAACGATAATAGCTGTAAAGCCACGACCGCCTGCAGTTGATGTAGAAATTGTATGGCTGGCACCGCTGACCAGAAGGAATCCGGCAATACCGCATATACCGCCTGAAATACCCATTGTACGGATAATGGTGCGCTTTACATTGATGCGGGCATAGCGGGCCGTATCCTGGCTTTCACCGACAACAGCAACTTCATAGCCCTGCTTGCTGTATTTCATATAGATATACATGCCAATGGTAAATACAAGAACAATCACAACATTCCAACCGTAAGTCAGTCCGCCCAGTTCCGGCAGCCATCCGGCGCGGGTCGCTGAATTGATAATACCGACCGTATTGGAACCTGCCGGATTTTCCCAGTAAACAATACAGAATGTAACAATCTGCATAGCCACATAATTCAGCATCAAGGTAAACAATGTCTCATTTGTATTGAAATAAGCCTTGAAAATCGCCGGAATAACGCCCCAGATAACACCTGCTGCCATGCTGGCCACAAACATCAGAATCATCAGAACCGGTGTCGACAGTGAATCGCCGGCATAAATCATTAATGCAGCCGTAGCTGCACCGCCCACAAGAATCTGGCCTTCTGCACCGATATTCCAGAATTTCATCTTGAAAGCCGGTGTCAGGCCGATAGCGATCAACAGAAGAACCATTGTATCTCTGATCGTCACCCATGCTCTTCGACTGGTACCGACAGCACCTGAAAAAATACCTTTGTACACT
>CATYEA010000247.1 GCA_958405355.1 uncultured Lachnospiraceae bacterium | reverse complement strand
CTAATTTATATAAGACAACCAGAGCCGCATAAGAGAAAATATAATCTTCTTTGCCTGAATCCGTTTCACTTAATCCTTCTCTGTATAGAATAGATTTATCCTCAAGCACAGCACTCACAAACCGGAAATATGTACCTCTTACAAATCGCTTACTAAAATAGAATGTTACAGGGATTTGACTCAAATCTTTATACTGGTCTAGCCATGTAAATTGTTTTTTACTATCGCCAATCGCATCTTTTATAATTTGAACAAATTGCTCTGTATTCATTTTGTCATCTTCAGTTACTGGTATTGATAACATAGTTGCTTTTCCATTAGCAACCACTTTACTCATACTTATTCTAAAGAAATAAGCACTCAGTGGATCTATTGACTCAATTACATAACATTTCTCATCGAGACAAATTATATCCCCTGGCTTTTTCCTAAACAATCGTCTTTATTATAGCTCCATCATCAGATTTCAGATGCACAACAGTATCATCATCAATTCCTTTTATTTGAATTTCTTCAGAATGATTTCCTAAAGTCTCCAGTCCAAGACACTGATTAAAGACATCGCTCTGACTTTCTGTAGTTCGAAGCATTGCTTTAATATTCATGTTGCAAGCTTTCTCTATACTATTGTTCATAGTTCTCTGACGGGCATTTCGGCTGTCTGAAATTTTCCGATTTCGGCAGATTATAATTTATCCTCTCAATGATACCGCATTTCTGCTTTACCTGTGCAATATACAAGTTGCTGACTTTCAATCCACTTTGCTTCAGAACATAATCCTTAATTTCCTGATAAGTAGTTTTGCTTTCAGCAGATGTTAAACCCCAGCTCATCCATCTTCAATTCCACATCGATATGTTTATCTGAGTTAAGTTTAGACAATAAACATACCGTTTCCACATGAACCGTTCCCGGGAACATATCGACGCACCGGACCCGTTCCACGCAGTAGCCCCCAGCAAGAAGGGCTTCCAGGTCTCTGGCCAGGCTGGATGGCTTACAGGAGATATAGACCATCTTCGGCACCTGATACTGAATAATCTTTTCCAATGCCTTTGGATGAATGCCGTCCCGCGGCGGGTCGAGAACGATAAAATCCGGTTTTTCTTCCACATCATCCAGGACTTTCAGAACATCGCCGGCAATAAAATGGCAATTGTCCAAATGATTGAGTACTGCATTTTCTTTGGCCGCTTCCACAGCTTCTTCAACAATTTCCACACCAATAACTTTTTTGGAAACATCGGCAAGTATCTGAGCAATAGTGCCGGTGCCGCTGTACAGATCAAAAACCGTCATGTCCTTCGTATCTCCAATATAGCTGCGAGCCGCAGAATAAAGCACTTCCGCGCCGAGGGAATTCGTCTGGAAAAATGAAAACGGTGTTATCTTAAATTTTAATCCAAGAATTGTTTCATAAAAATAATCTTTGCCGTAGAGAATCCGGGTCTCATCACTCTGGACCACATCGGCCAGGGAATCATTGATGATATGAAGAATACCCGTAATATGTCCTTCCAGCTCAAGACTTAAAAGTCGACGGACCAATTCTGTAAAATCATGTTCGATCTGGCTGGAAGTCACCAGATTAACAAGAATATCTCCGGTCGTCTGGGCCCGGCGCACAAGTAAATGGCGCAGATATCCCTGATGGTTCATTTTCCGGTAATAGGAAAGCTTCTGTTCCTGACAATAGGTCAGAACGGCGGTAAGAATTTTGGTAAAATCCTCATGAACAATTTTACAGTCTCCGGTTGTAAGCACATCGTATGTGCTGCCCTTTTTATGAAGTCCAAGGGTAAGGGGGCCGTCTTTGACCGCATCGCCAAAAGAAAATTCCATTTTATTCCGATAACCGAATTCAAGAGGACTACCCTGGATTCCCTCAAATATATAATCCGCCTGATCCGGCGCACCTGCCTTCACCTGGCCTCCGCGAATCAACGCTTCTTCGATCAATGTCTGGACCTGTCCGGCCTTCATTGCCAATTGTTCTTCATAAGCCATCGTCTGATACATACAGCCGCCGCAGGCCGGAAATTCATCACACACGGGTTCCCGGGTTTCCTTTTCCGACTTCTCAAGAACTTCCAGAAGCCGTCCCTCACAGCGATTTTTTCGTTTTTTATTAATCTGAAACCGGACTTTTTGTCCCGGCATACCATTCTTCACAATGACGCGGACTGGTTCTTCCGCAGCCTCCTCTTTTACCCATACAATACCTTTGTTTGGAAATTCAATATTCTCAATAATCCCCTCTAAAATTTCACCTTTTTTCATGATTTCACATATCCTTCTAAAAACTTTTATAGAGTAAAAAAGGGATGCTGAATCTGGATTCAACATCCCCATTTTTCTGGTATCATAAAATATTATTCTGCGTCCTCTTCAACGGCCTCTTTGACTTTTTCTACAGTTTCATCAACAAAGTCTTCGCTCTCATCTTCAAAGTCATCAAAATCATCTTCGAAGTCATCATCGAAATCGTCAAAGTCATCAAAATCATCCATATTATCTTTGGAAAGATACTTGTACACAGCAAATGCAACAACAGCAAGAACAACGAGACCGATCAGAGCAATGCCCCATTTGCATATACATTTTTTCTTTTCTTCATCTTCTTTTTTCTGAAGAAGGTCGCTGACCTTTACCATATTCTTTAATTCTTCAAGTTTAACTGCACTTACAATATCTTCTATACGATTCATTTTACAATCCGCCCTTTCAAAAAATATTTGAATATAGTATACCACCATTCGTCTGAAATTACCATCATAAATTTGGTAAATATTTAATCCACCAACTTTAACTTGGCAAAGCTGGCAAACATCTTTTTAACACCGGATTTTTCAAAATCTACGGTAACTTCATAATCCTTGCCGCCATCGACAATATTGACAACGGTTCCTGTACCGAACTTAATATGACGAACTGTATCGCCCACCATATAATCCAGCGCGGCCGCTTTATTTACCTGAAAGGTCTTTCCATAGGACGTGACCACCTTTGTCGTCTGTTTTCTCGAAAAATCCGAAGGCCGCTGAATACGGGATTCGTGTTTTTCTTTTTCCGGCTTCGCTCCCAGATCAAAAAGCTCCGGAGAAATTTCCTTAACAAAACGGGAAATCTTATTAAACTGGGTAGATCCGCGGACCATCCGGCATTTGGCATAAGTCATCGTCAGCCGTTTTTTGGCACGGGTAATGCCCACATAA
>CATYEA010000246.1 GCA_958405355.1 uncultured Lachnospiraceae bacterium | reverse complement strand
ATTATTCCATGCTGTGCCTTCACTGGCGAGAATTGTAAAGATGTTATTGCTTCAATTATGAAATATCTTCCGGAAGGACCGAAATTTTATGATGATGATGTGGTAACTGACCAGCCGGAACGCCAGATTGTGGCCGAACTGATCCGGGAAAAGGTACTGCGTCTTATGGATGCGGAAGTGCCTCATGGGATTGCGGTTTCTGTGGAATCTATGAAAATGCGCCGTCATGGTCATATGATGGATATTCATGCAACTATTGTCTGTGAGAGGGAATCTCACAAGGGAATGATCATTGGCAAGCAGGGGCGGATGCTCCAGCAGATTGGTCAAAATGCCCGGTTTGAGATTGAGAATCTGCTGGACACAAAGGTTAATCTACAGCTTTGGGTCAAGGTCAAAAAAGACTGGAGAGACAGCGATTTTCTTATAAAGAATTTTGGTTACGATAAAAACGATTATTAGGTGATAGGATGATAGAATCGACGGCGGTCACTGGAATGGTGATCGGTACATCTCCGATAAATGAATACGATCGGCGTGTGGTGCTTCTGACAAAGGAACGGGGGAAAATTACGGCCTTTGCCAGAGGGGCCAGGCGGCAATACAGCGCTTTGCTGGCCGGGACCCAGTTGTTTGCCTTTGGCACCTTTCGGGTGATTGAAGGCAAAAACGCCTATACCCTTGTTTCAGCGGAGATTACCAATTATTTTGAAGAAATTCCAAGGGAACCGCTGAGGGCCTGTTATGCTTCCTATTTTTTGGAAATGGCCGGGTATTATGCCAGAGAGAATAATAATGAAGTAGAGCTGCTTAAACTCCTTTACCAAACCCTTCGTATTCTCTGTCGGGATTCGGTGCCGAAGGCTTTGATACGGGTGATTTACGAGCTTAGAATCTTTGTTGTCAACGGTGAATATCCGGAATGTTTCCACTGTATCATCTGCGGGAAAGAAAAGGAATTGAGACATTTCAGCCCAATACGAAACGGTGTTGTCTGTGACCAGTGTCTTCCCGAGGCCGGCAGGGTTCTGCCTTTAGACCCCTCGGCCCTCTATGCGGCACAGTATATTATTGCGTCACCGATTGAGAAACTTTATACATTTAACGTATCTCCGGAAGTACTGCATCAATTGCAGAAAGTGATGGAGCATTACATAAGGGAACATATTGATAAAACATTCAAATCCCTGGAAATTCTGAATATTATGGAAAATCCGGGTAATTTTTAAAAGAAATAGATTTTACAGGGGTTGTACCCATAAAAAATCTTGAAAAAAGCATTGATAAAGGATACAATAAAACAAGCGAAAAGAATTGAGTGAGGTAGAAGCATTATGGAAAAAACAATGGAAAAAATTGTTGCTTTGGCGAAGGCCAGAGGATTTGTATATCCTGGTTCTGAAATTTACGGCGGTCTTGCCAATACATGGGATTACGGAAATCTCGGTGTAGAGCTGAAAAATAATGTAAAACGTGCATGGTGGCAGAAATTTATTCAGGAGAATCCATACAATGTTGGTGTGGACTGTGCGATTCTCATGAATCCTCAGACATGGGTAGCTTCCGGTCATCTGGGCGGCTTTTCAGATCCTTTGATGGATTGTAAAGAATGTCATGAACGTTTCCGTGCAGATAAGATCATTGAGGATTTCAGCGCTGAAAAGGGTATCGAACTGACAAGTTCTGTGGATGGATGGTCCAATGAGGAAATGCAGAATTTTATTGCAGAACATAAGATTCCATGTCCGACCTGCGGTGCCCATAATTTTACAGAGATCCGTCAGTTCAATCTGATGTTCAAAACCTTCCAGGGTGTTACAGAAGATGCAAAGAATACGGTATATCTGAGACCGGAAACAGCACAGGGTATCTTTGTAAACTTTAAAAATGTTCAGAGAACATCCCGTAAAAAAATTCCTTTCGGTATTGGACAGATTGGTAAATCTTTCAGAAACGAAATCACACCGGGTAATTTTACATTCCGTACCCGTGAATTTGAGCAGATGGAGCTGGAATTCTTCTGTGAACCAGATACAGATTTGGAATGGTTTGCATACTGGAAAGAATTCTGTATTAACTGGCTGAAATCTCTCGGTATGAAAGAAGAAGAGATGCGTGTCCGTGATCATGATAAAGAAGAATTGTCCTTCTACAGCAAGGCGACTTCCGATATCGAATTCCTCTTCCCATTTGGTTGGGGTGAGTTATGGGGAATCGCAGACAGAACCGATTATGACCTGACACAGCATCAGAATGTATCCAATGTGGATCTGACTTACTTCGATGACCAGAAGAAAGAAAAATATATTCCATATGTTATTGAGCCGTCTCTGGGAGCAGACCGTGTCGTTTTGGCCTTCCTTTGCGGAGCTTATGATGAAGAAGAGCTCGAGGGCGGCGATATGCGTACTGTTCTTCGGTTCCATCCGGCACTGGCTCCGGTTAAAGTTGGTGTACTGCCATTATCCAAGAAATTAAATGAGGGTGCTGAGAAGGTATTCGAAATGCTCAGTAAAAAATACAACTGCGAATATGATGACAGAGGAAATATCGGCAAACGTTACCGTCGTCAGGATGAAATTGGTACACCATATTGTGTAACATATGATTTTGAATCCGAAGAAGATGGCTGCGTTACAGTGCGTGAACGTGACAGCATGGCACAGGAACGTATTAAAATTGAGGATCTGGCTGCATATTTTGAAGAAAAGTTGCAGTTCTAATCCTTGACTAACACGGGGTTATGTTATAATATTAACATATAAATTGTATTTGATAAAATACAAAGAACAAAAAATCATAATGAATTAGGAGGAATGACCGATGAACAAATGGGTCTATATGTTTACGGAAGGTAATGCCAACATGCGTGAACTCCTTGGTGGTAAAGGTGCAAACCTCGCCGAGATGACAAACTTGGGACTGCCGGTTCCGCAGGGCTTCACTATTACAACAGAGGCTTGTACACAGTACTACGAGGATGGCCGGACAATCAATGATGAGATCATGGGACAGATTATGGAAGCTATCACCAAGATGGAAGCTATTACAGGCAAGAAATTTGGTGATAAAGAAAATCCATTGCTTGTTTCTGTTCGTTCTGGTGCAAGAGCATCCATGCCAGGTATGATGGATACTATCCTGAACCTTGGTCTGAACGAGGAAGTTGTTGAAGTTTTATCTGCAAAATCCGGAAATCCACGTTGGGCTTGGGACTGCTACAGAAGATTCATTCAGATGTATTCTGACGTAGTTATGGAAGT
>CATYEA010000245.1 GCA_958405355.1 uncultured Lachnospiraceae bacterium | reverse complement strand
AAGGGAAGATGGGTATAATGAAAAAGAAAGTTGCGGCTTACATACGTGTTTCGACGGATTCTTCGGACCAGGAAAATTCCTATGAAATACAGGAGAGGCATTTTAATCAGCTTATTTCCGGAAATGCCGGGTGGGTGTCGGCCGGAATATATTCGGATTATGGTTTGTCTGGTACAAATGGAGAAAAGCGAATAGGATTCAGGCGGCTGCTCCGACATTGCCGGGAAGGGCGGATTGATCGGGTCGTGTGCAAATCAATTTCCAGGTTTGCCAGAAATACGTCGGATTTTATGTCGGCTCTCAAAATGATGAGTGACTATGATGTAACGATTTTGTTTGAAAAGGAGGCTTTAGATACGGCCGAACCGGCCAGTGCTTTTATCCTGACAACGCTGGGTGCCATTGCTCAGGAAGAAAGCCGGAGCATTTCTGAAAATATACGGTGGGGTATGGAGAAACGTTTTCCGAGGGGCGACGTGCGTAATCAGAAATTATACGGCTATCATTACAGTGGAGAAGTTGTGACAACAGAGAGCGGTTACCAATATAAGGCCATCGAGATTGTGGAGGAGGAAGCGGCCGTTGTCCGCCGGATTTTTCAATTGGTAGCCGAAGGAGTTCCCTATAAAAAAATTGCCAGGTTATTTAATATAGAAGAAATCCCGGCGCCGGTATCTTTTTATACTGAAAAACGAAAAAGTCATGCGGTCAGAGGCCAACTGTACAGCAATATTGAAGAAGGATGGACGGCTCGGCATATTTCTCAAATTGTGCGTCGGGAACGGTATGCAGGTGATGTGCTCATCCAAAAGACCTATACTTTGGATTATCTGACGCACCAAATTAAACAGAATAAGGGGGAGGTTACACAGTATCTCGTGGAGAATCATCACCCAGCTATTATCAGCCGGGGACTTTATGAGAAAGCCCAGAAGGTCGTTCAAATCAATGCTGAATGTTATGGCAGAGATGGAAAAAATCGAAGAAGCCGGGATTTTTCAGGGCGACTCATTTGTGCTGAATGCGGGCGTTATTATAATGTAAGAAATACGCATTCCCATCCAATCTGGTTTTGTCCATCAATGACAATGAATAATGGCAGAAAAATCTGTCATTCTCAGAAAATTTATGAGGAACAGATTATACGAATGTTTCGCAAGGCGATTGTGGAGAGATTTCATTTGATTGCTGTGCCGATAAATATTGTAAAGATGACTGATATTATAAGCGGATATTGTGGATCAGATTTAGCGGAATATATTTATTCTGACACGATGGCCGATTTTGTAGCCCAGATGCTGGCACGGCTGGAGGAGGTCCGGCATTTGGATAATATGGAGCGGGAGCGTTCTTTTTTTAAACATCAGATTTCAGCCATTGGTATGACAAATGTCAGGATGAGGGAAAATATCAGACGGCTTAAGTATCAAAAGAATTCTATGGAAACTGAAAAATATATACGGGGGAATGAGGACATTTCAGATGAAGAAATTATGGAGATCAGAAACAGACTGGAAATGGAAAAACAGAAACTGACAGAAGGAGAGGCTGAGGAACAGAAGCTTAAGGAGCATATTTATTATCTGGAAGGATATTGGGAGGAATTGGAAGAAAATTTTGAGAGCAGAGAAAAAGCCATTGAGTGGATGAGGAAGCTTCCCAGGGGACAGGATGGATTTACTGAGTTTATGAATGGAATGACAGGAGAGTATATAAGGGCATTTGCCTTATCTATTCGTATTCATTCACCTTTCAAATATACCATCCACTGGTTTGACGATGTCAGGACAGAAGTTGAGATGGATACAAATATTGCAGGAAAATATAACAGTCTGGAGGAACGGGCTGTTTTTTTATTTCAATGACAATAATAGAAAGCAGGGATAAATTATGAAATTTACAGTCAAAACATCGAGTTCAAATGTGTCGGTAATTCCTGCCACAGGGCGAAGCAGTAAAAATGCCGGACAGTTGAAAAAACAGACAAATATTCGTGTGGCCGCCTATTGCCGGGTTTCTACCGGTGATGAGAGTCAGCAGACTTCTTATACAAATCAAAAAGCATTTTATACCGAACTTATTCGAAGCAAAGAAGGCTGGCAGTTTGCTGGAATTTACGCCGATGAAGCCATATCAGGTACCAGCCGGGCCCATCGGAATGAATTTAATCGGATGATGGATGATGCCCGGCATGCCAGAATAGATTACATTGTGACAAAGTCTATTTCCCGATTTTCGCGAAATACGGTAGATACACTCAACTGTGTGCGGGAGCTTCGGCAGCAGTACCCACCCGTAGGTATTTATTTTGAAAAGGAAAATATTGATACTTTGGATGCAACCGGTGAATTGATTTTGACCATTCTTTCGGCATTGGCTCAGGATGAGAGCCGTTCTATTTCTGAAAATATCCGGTGGACGTTTCAAAAGAATTTTCAGGCAGGCATTCCTCAGATTAATCTGAAACGCATGCTGGGATACGACAAAGCCGCAGATGGTACATGGGTCATTAATTTAGAGCAGTCCGTGATTGTCAGATATATTTTTAAACATTACGTCTGTGGATTTTCTGCAAATAAGATTGCCGTCCGGTTGAATCAATTAAATTATCGCACAGTCAATGGTAAGAAATGGTCGAGCAGTGCAGTGTTGACGATTCTCCGTAATGAAAAATATGTAGGCGATCTGGAAATGCAGAAGACAATTACAAAGGATTTCCTGACACATCGTTCTGTAATTAATCATGGAGAAGCGCCGAAATATTACGTTCGGGATCATCACACGGGCATTATTGACAGGATGACATGGGAAAAGGCACAGGTCATGCTTTGCACGAAACCGTCGAAAGAAAATTCATCAGATGTCAGAACTAAAAGGAAAAAGGGACCGAAACGTTCGCCATTTTATAATCTGTGTTGCGGAGCCATTCTGGGGGAGACAGGCGAGCCTTGCGGTGAGAAATTTTTTCGTATGACATATACGGGGAGTGCCAGCGGATACAGCGATGAACGTTCCCTGGCCGCCACGGGCGGGGACACTTCACGATATCTGGAAAAATATTCGTATGCTTATCCGGTTTGGAGGTGCCGGAGGAAACTCGGCGGGCAAAATTGCCCATCAGAAATTCTTCACGAATGTGCCATTGAGCAGAGCTTTATGGAAATGTTATATGCTTTGAAGCGGGATTATGAAGTTTATGGCGAGTCCAGTCGGATTTGCCGACTTTTTCAGGAAGCTTATGAATATATTTACCAGTGTATGAGGGTCAGCAGTCCTACGATTCAGCGAATGGAAATGTTGGACAGTAAAATCAAGAAATCTGAGCAGAATCTTCAAAAAATTT
>CATYEA010000244.1 GCA_958405355.1 uncultured Lachnospiraceae bacterium | reverse complement strand
CTGTTCTCGCAAAATCCGCATTTCTTTCATTTGCAAAATCACGCCATACATTCTGCAAAAGATTTCATCAATATTCTCGAAAAGTCCTCTTATTAATTCAATTCATCCGATGTTTAGTTTTTATTGACCCCAATCCCGGAGCAGTTTTATAATTATATCAAAAAAAGGAGGTTCCGGTATGAAACGCTATATTGCTTTACAAAAAATCGTAGAACTGGGAAGTTTTTCAAAGGCTGCCGAGGCTTTGGGCTATACCCAGTCCGCCATGAGCCAGATGATTGCATCCCTCGAGGAAGAATTATCCATCAAACTTCTGAATCGTTCCCGAACCGGAACAACGCTTACCATCGAGGGTGCCGAGCTCTATCCTTATCTTGAACAGACGATTTACCAATATTTTGCTGCCCAGGAAAAGGCCAAAGAAATCCGCGGTCTGGAAACAGGCGTTATTCGTATGGGAACATTAGCCAGCATATCTGCCCATTGGATGCCCGGACTGCTGAAAACCTTCCAGTCAAAATATCCGGGTGTGGAATTTGTCATTCACCAAGGTGATTATACTTCCATCCAGGAATGGATTAAAACCGGCGCCATCGATTTCGGCTTTGTCAATCCAAAAGCCGTCAGCGATATGGAAACTATTGTTCTGAAAGAAGGTGCCATGCTGGCTGTACTCCCGGAAAATCACCCGCTGGCTGAAAAAGATGTGATTCCTCTGGAGGCTCTGGCATCGGAACCTTTCATCCTTCTTGAAGAAGGCCACTACTATGAACCTCTGGAAGCTTTTAAATTGATTGGCACCACACCAAATGTCAAATATACGATTCATGATGATTACGCCATCATGACCATGGTAGAAGCCGGCCTGGGTGTCAGCATTCTGGCCGAACTTATTCTTCACCGTACGAATTATCGTCTCGCTCTGAGACCGACAGACCCACCGGTTTCCCGCACCATCGCCATTGGCTATAAGGACAAAAGCAGTCTTCCAATTGCCAGCAAGCGTTTCATTGATTATCTGAAATCCTGTATTGATGAATTACCATGACACATTTCTTTTTCTTATATTTATATTAGAACTTTTCGTTTTACTTATTTATAAACAAGTTATATACTGCACTTAGAAAATAAGAAATGAGGTATCAATCATGGAAATTATAAAATATGAGGAAAAATACAGACAAGATTTCATTGATTTGAACACCGCCTGGGTGGAACGTTTTTTTGTTATGGAACAGGAGGACAGAGATATCCTGTCCCATGTCGAAGATTTTTTAAGAAAAAACGGCATGATTTTCTTTGCCGTTGAAAATGAAAAAGTACTTGCTACCTGTATGGTCTATCCTTTCGGCAACAATGTATGGGAAATCTGTAAGCTGGCAGCCAGCGGCCAGCACACCGGAACAGGTGCCGGCAGCGCCGTTTTCAAAGCATGTATGGACTATGCCATAGCCCATGGTGCAGAAAAAATCACGTTGATCTCCAATCATATACTTACTCAGGCACTGCACATTTATGAAAAATTTGGCTTTAAACGCATTGCCCTCAATCGTGGAAACGAATACGAACGGGCCGATGTCCAGTGTGAATACATCGTACCGCACCCAGCCCCAGCCAATTAAAATCTTAAAATAAGCCGGACAATTCCATACATGAAATTGATTACTGCATTCTGGGCCAGCCTCATTGGAATGGACAATATCCCTGTCACGGCAAGGATCGCCAGAACAATATAGCCATAACGGTTCACATGTTTTTCCATATAATTTTCATCATCATGAGCCAAAATTCCATAAACCTTTGAGCCGTCCAGCGGCGGAACAGGAATCAGATTAAAAACGCCAAGTCCAATATTTAAAACAGCAAAATAATTCAGCAGGTTAAATAAATAAACAAGCACATTCCCCGCATATCCTGCCGTAAATTTGTAAATCAAACCCATGCCGAACAGACCGACAAAAGCCATAATAAAATTGGCTGCCGGACCGGCCAGTGCCGTACAAAAAACGCCTTTTTTCCGATCTTTATAATACCATGAGTTAATCCGTACCGGCTTTGCCCAACCAAACCGGAACAAGATCAGACAAAGAGTTCCCATAATATCCAGATGATGGAAGGGATTTAAAGATAACCGGCCATCCTCCTTCGGCGTCGGATCACCCATTTTCCACGAAACATAACCATGGGCAAATTCATGTCCGGTAATAGCAAGCAATGCTGCCGGAACAATATATATCAAATCATCATAATTCATTTTCTCACTTCCCAATAATACCAGAAATGCTCTGCCATCGGGCAGAGCACTCTCAAACTCTAAAACACATTGGTTACCAGCCATGGAATAAAGTAGCTGATGATACACATGATTACCGTCGCCAGACAAATTCCAAGAAGAATCGCCGGGAAGGCTTTTTTGAACTTGATGTTCAGTAAAGAAGCAATCAACGAACCGGTCCATGCGCCGGTCCCCGGCAATGGAATGCCTACAAAAAGCAATAAACCGATAAATTCATACTTCTGAATCGTATCACTCTTTCCCATGGATTTTGCTTCCAGTTTCTCAATCTTTGGTTTCAGCCACCGTGTCTTTTTCAACCAGTTAAAAATTGGTGTGATGAAGGCCAAAATAAACGGCACAGGAATAATATTCCCCACAACGCAAAGGCCAACGGCCTGAAAAAGCGGAATTTTCAGGAGAGCTGCCGCAACCAGTCCGCCTCGAAGTTCCAGAATCGGTATCATAGAAATGATAAATACAATCATCTCTTTAGACACAACGCCATTTAAGTTGGTGGTAAACCAGGTAATTAAAGAATCTGTCATACTGCTGTTCCCTTTCTCTTCTCTTTTTTAAGCCGTCTTTTTTTCAGTTTATTGGTCACCTTATATCCTACGCGGATTTCCCGTTCAAACGCAAAGGCCGCCATGATACCGCACAATACCATTTGGATACACGCAGTGATTTGATTTATTCGCTTCTGTGATAATTTCATATTCACATCTCCCTTCAAAAGGTTTCCGGTCATTGTATCATTCTATCATAAAATAATATCGGATACAATCTTAATCATCAAAAGAATCATGACGCAAAAAATCATCGGCCGTATAAAAGCCGCACCCTTTTTCAGTGCCATGCCAGACCCAAAGTAACTGCCGAGGACATTACATACTGCCGCCGGCACCGCCGCCATCCAGAGAACATTACCATTTATTGCATATGTAATAAGTGATGCATAATTTGATGCAAGATTAAGAATTTTAGCATTGCCTGATGCAGTCTTTAAATCATATTTCATCAA
This sequence comes from uncultured Lachnospiraceae bacterium, assembly GCA_958405355.1. GTDB lineage: Bacteria > Bacillota > Clostridia > Lachnospirales > Lachnospiraceae > Frisingicoccus. The sequence goes on along the minus strand of CATYEA010000244.1, from coordinate 46 downwards.
AATTGAAAAGGCAATAATAGCAAATGTGCCTGTTCCCGGTCCCACC
>CATYEA010000243.1 GCA_958405355.1 uncultured Lachnospiraceae bacterium | reverse complement strand
ATTATCAAAGGAATAATTTTTCAAAAATCCTGTAACAGACTGACAGTCATTAAAAGAATACTCGGAACTGGTCTTCAGCAGATAAACAAGTTCCGTTCCCTCTTTGGCAAAATCCAGGAAATAGGAACCGTCCAGATATATGGTGATTTCCTCATGGGCCCGGAATGGGTCGGATTCATCTCCTGTCTCCACCACTTCGAACTCGCAGTTTTTCGTCTGCAGCACTGAGTTTAACTGAGAAATCAATGTCTCTGTATTGTAGGCACTGAAACCAATCGTATATACCCGCTGCTCATTGACATTATTCACTTCATAAACGCCGCCGTCCGGCATCAATTTTTTTATCGCTGTATCCATATCATCGCCCATATCATAATAAACATCCTGATTGACAATAAAATTTACAGCCACTTTATAAGAACCATCATCATTCATGGTCATCTCCACAGACAAACTGTCAAAGGCATGGGATTCCATTTTTTCCACATGAATCACGGCCTCCGTCTCAATGGTCTCTCCATCATAAATGACCCTTGTATCCCCGTTCTGGAAAATGTCTGACAGCTCCATGTCCTCGAACTGGCCGTTTTTGTCCTTGAGCGCATCTAAAAGCCAGCCGAACAGGTCCTGAGAGGTAAAATTTTCCTGGAGCATGTACCCCTCTTTAAAAATGGAATTAGACGCATCAAAATAAATTCCCGGCGTTTTTCCAAGAATCTGACCAATCTTATTTGTATAGTCTGACAGGTTGGCAAATTCCAGTGTCATGGTAATCAATACACCATTATTGACTTCCTCCGCAGAACAAAGGAGAGTCGATGGACATTTTTCTGTGACCATTCCCTGCAGTTCATCCAGATTCCCATTAAAAGCCTGGCGAAAAACACTTTCAGAAACCACGGCCGACATTTCTCTCTGACCTTTAAACTTACTGCTTACTTCGAGAGTGGTGTCAATGCTCATTTTGTTATTCCCGACGCAGCCGCAGAGCAGCCACATCATCAGACAGAGCAATCCTGCCAGTAACCATTTCTTCTTGTCTTTTGCGCCCATATGATGCCTCCTTAATCTTGTTCCACGTGATTCAAATGCCGACGCAGCATATCCAATGCTTTCTTCACAGAAATTTCTCTGACTTTCTGACGGTCTCCGTTCATATGATAAGATTCTACCCAGACTTTACCATCAATACAGCATCCGATATATACCAGGCCGACCGTCTTTTCTTCTGTACCGCCATCTGGTCCGGCAATGCCTGTCACTGAGATTGCCGCTCTGGCACCGGCAGCCTTTGCAGCCCCCTTTGCCATTTCCGCTGCACAAGCCTCGCTGACAGCTCCTTCTTTTTTCAGCGTCTTTTTCTTAACGCCCAGGATTTTTTGTTTTGATTCATTAGAATAGGTAATGTAACCTTCGTTAAATACTTCCGAAGCCCCCGGCACATTGATGAGGGTTGAGGCCACCAAGCCTCCGGTACAGGACTCAGCCGTAGCCACCGTCATCTTTTTCCGCTTCAAAAGACCGACCACATGCTGTTCCAGCGTTTCACTCTCTCTGGTTGTATATACTTTATCTCCAAAACGGCTCTTCAATTCCTTGACAATCGGCTTAATGCTCTTCCGGGCTGCTTTGGAATCATTGCCGCTGGCCGTAATTCTCAAATGAACCTCTCCGCCTTTGGCGTAAGTCGCAATGGTCGGATTGGTCTGAGCTTCAATCAGGTCAGACACCGCATCTGCTACCCGGCTCTCTCCCATACCGCAGATTTTGACCGTCTTAGAACAGATGACCTGATGATCTAACCCGGCCAGGAAAGGCGCGATGCTCTCTTCAAACATCATTTTCAACTCTTCCGGCGGTCCCGGCATGAGAATAATATACTTTGTATCATCCACAGGCACGATCATTCCCGGCGCCGTACCATTATGATTTTCCACAATCTCAGCACCTTCAATGACCATAGCCTGGCGCCAGTTATTACTGGAAGGCCGTTTAGAACCCATACGTTCAAAATATGCCTGAATCTGCTGGTGAATCTCCGGCACTTCCTTCATTTCCCGGCCAAGGGCCTTCGCCACTGTCTCACGGGTAATATCATCCTCTGTTGGTCCCAGTCCTCCGCTCAAAAGCACGATATCTGAACGGCTCAGGGCTGTGCGGATAGCTTCGGATAAACGGCCCTCATTGTCACCTACCGTTACCTGATAATAATTGGTCAGTCCCAATACGGCACATTCTTCCGCCAGATACCGGGCATTGGTATTTGTAATATTCCCGAGAAGAATCTCGGTTCCCACAGATATGAATTCAATAATCATTACATTTCGCCTCCAAGTACCTCTTTGTTCTTCACAAGATAGTCAATCAGAGAGATAATCGTCAGTATAAGTGATGCGTAGACTAAAATCTGTTCCAATGGATATACCCATGATGCACCAAAGAAAATTCCTCCGAAATTCGGAATCATAAAAATAATCGTTACCATCGTTACCGCTGTTTTAATCTTTCCCCAGTAACCGGCTGCAATAACCTTACCGCCTTCGGCCGCCACCAGACGAAAACCGCTGATGATAAATTCACGGCTGATAATAATAAGAACGATCCATGCCGGAACCCGGTCTACTTCCACAAAACAAATGAGGGCTGATGCCACCAGGAGCTTGTCAGCCAGAGGGTCCATAAATTTACCAAAATTGGTAACAAGATTATATTTTCTTGCAATCTTGCCATCCAGCATATCCGTCAGGCTGGCAAGAATAAAAAGAATATCTGCAATATATACTTTCCCCGTCAGATAAAAAAATACAAAGAAGGGAATCATGATAACTCTGAGCACAGTCAATTTATTCGGTAAATTCATAGATCACATCTCCTGTCAAATCATATTCATCGGCGCCGGTCACCTCAGCAGTCACAAAATCTCCGGAAATAATTTCTTCCTCCGCATTCAAAAAGATATAGCCATCCACTTCCGGAGCGTCCCGATAGGTCCTTCCCACATAAATGCCTTCCTCCGGTATACGTCCTTCAACAAGAACTTCCAGTGTCCTTCCCGTCATGGCCGCCGTTTTCTCTGCTGACACCTGCTGCTGCAGGAGCATAAGCTCATCTCTCCGGCTCTCTTTGAGTTCTTCCGGCACCTGGCCCTCCATTTTTTCCGCCGGAGTTCCCTCCTCCGGTGAATAAGTAAAGACGCCTAAACGGTCAAATTTCATTTTTTGAATAAAAGATTTTAAATCTTCATGATCACTTTCTGTTTCTCCCGGAAATCCAGTAATCAAAGTTGTTCTCAAAGCAATGTCTGGTATCTCTCTCCGAAGCTTTCCAATGACAGCTTCCAGTTCACTCCGAGA
>CATYEA010000242.1 GCA_958405355.1 uncultured Lachnospiraceae bacterium | reverse complement strand
GCAGACTTTCGCAGGAAGACGAGCGTTCCGGTGAGTCCTTATCCATTGAAAATCAGAAGTCTATCCTTCTGCAGTATGCAAGGGAACAGCATTTTACCAATCCGGTATTCTTCGTAGATGACGGATATTCCGGCACCAACTTTGACCGTCCGGGCTTCCAGCAGATGCTGGCAGAAATGGAAGCTGGTCATGTAAAGGTGTGCATCACCAAAGACCTTTCACGTCTGGGAAGAAACTCATCCCTTGTCGGACTTTATACCAGTATGACCTTTCCGAAATACGGGGTCAGGTATATCGCCATCAATGACAACTTTGATTCCAATGATCCGAACAGCATCAACAATGACTTTGCCGGTATCAAAAACTGGTTTAATGAATTCTATGCCAGAGATACCAGCCGCAAGATCAGAGCTGTTCAGAAAGCAAAGGGAGAAAAGGGACTTCCGCTGACAACCAATGTACCTTACGGGTATGTGAAGGATCCGGATGATCCGAAACACTGGGTTATTGATCCGGAAGCCGCAGCGGTAGTCAAACGCATCTTTGACATGTGTATGGAAGGCCGTGGCCCGAGCCAGATCGCCAGACAGCTGAAAGAGGATAAGGTATTTACCCCTACTGCCTACCATAAGCGTCAGGGCAGAAATACGCCGAACGCGGAGCCGGAAAACCCTTATGGCTGGAACAGCAGTACCGTTGTACACATCCTTGAAAGGCGTGAGTACACCGGCTGTGTGGTCAACTTTAAGACCTACACCAACTCGATCTGGGATAAGAAGCAGCGGGATAATCCGGTTGAGAATCAGGCAATCTTCCCGGACTCTCATGAGCGTATCATTGAGGATGAGGTCTTTGAGAAGGTCCAGCAGAGTCGTCAGCAGAGGCACAGAAAAACAAAATCCGGAAGAAGCAGTATGTTCTCCGGACTTGTGTATTGTTCTGATTGCGGTGAAAAGCTTTACTATGGTGCGACCAATAACTATCGCACTGAAGGGGCATTCTTTGACTGCTCTCTTCACTGGAAGCATAAGGACAAATGCGGTACCCATTACATTCGAGAGAAGGTACTGCAGCAGCTGGTCCTTCAGCACATCCAGATGGTCACCGGGTACATCTACCGTCATGAGGCTCATTTCCGTCAGGTAATGGAGCAGCAGCTCCATGCAGAAAGCGCAAAACAGATCGCAGCGAACCATAAGGCACTGGAACGCAGTGAGAAGCGTATCTCAGAGCTGAAGCGTCTGTTCATCAAGATTTACGAAGATAACGCAAGTGGCAAGCTGAGTGATGAGCGCTTTGATATGATGAGTCAGACCTACGAAGCCGAACAGAAAGAACTGGAAGCCGAGGTCATCCGTCTGCAAAAGGAAATCGAAGTACAGGAAACACAGATTCAAAACATTGAGAAGTTCATTCAGAAATCCAACCAGTATGTCGGCATTGAGGAGCTTACCCCCTATGTCCTTCACGAACTGGTAAAGGCCATCTATGTAGATGCACCGGATAAGTCCAGCGGCAAGCGCAGACAGCATATCCACATCCAGTATGATGGACTTGGATTTATCCCTCTGAATGAGCTTTTAACAAGTGAAAAGGCGTGACTTAAAGCCACGCCTTCCCATCTTTTTTCAATTCTTAAACATTTACTGTTTTACGACGCCCCGCCATTCTGGGTTGCTGTAATTTTTGCCGGTTTGGCGGCATATTGCTTTTTAGTTCCATCAGTTGGATATATTCCGGCAATTTTGCTGCTTCAGTTAATTCCGGGGTTGGCTTCCGGTTTTCTATTTTCGATATTGACGACAAAGGCCATGTCCGAAGTTCCAGCAGAGAAAAAGTCCACAGCGATGGGATTTTTTCAGGCCGTTTATGCGGTCGGAATGTCGGTTTTTCCTATACTGACGGGCAATATTGCTGAAATTGGAGGCATGCTTACATCCTATCGACTGCTGGGAGTGTTTGCGTTGATTTGCGCGCTGGCTGCAATGATAGCTTTAAGGAAAGCCAGAGAAGAATAAATGACAATATATATCCCTTTTCTGTACAGAAATATGAGGTGTTCCAAATTGCCTGTGCCAGAAAAGGGATTTTTATGTTGCCGAAACAGATTATTAAACTTTTATATCAGGCTTGAGGGCTATCAACCAATTCATTCAGACTTTTAAAAGTATAGCCCATTTCTTCCCATTTAGTCAGCAGTTCGTCGAGAATTTCAGCATTGGTGGAAGAGGTACTGTGGAGAAGAACGATGGCTCCGGGATGGATACGGCCAAGGAGTTTCTCAAAGGCTTCTTCCTTTGTCGGCTGATTATCTACATACCAATCCACATAAGCCAGGCTCCAGAAAAATGTTTTATATCCCAGGTCTTTGGCCATTTGAAGGTTCATTTCACTATATTTACCCTGAGGCGGTCGATAGTATTTGGTCATCGGCTGCCCCGTTATTTTTTCATAGAGTTTTTCCACGCCTTCAAGCTCCTGAGTAAATGTCTCCACAGTGGAAATTTTTGACATATCCGGATGGCTGTAGGTGTGGTTTCCAACAGTATGACCTTCGGATACCATCCGCTGGATTAATTGAGGCTCACTTTCAATGAAGTTTCCGACAACAAAGAAAGTGGCTGGGGCATTATGTTTTTTCAGAGCATCCAAAATGGCTGGCATATTTCCGTTTTCGTATCCGGCATCGAAAGTCAGGTAAAGGACTTTTTCATCCGTTATTTCGGCGTAATAAGCATCATATTTTGCCAGTTCCTCAGCCGATGCGTTGGCTACGGGAGGCTCTCCTTCCTGTTGGAAGCTTAATCCCCAGTTGCCGTCAGCGGAGGCCTCCACGGCTTCCGGCTGAAGATAGTCTACGGCAACGGCACTGAAGTGACCGAACAGATAGGCAGCGACAAAAAGCATGCCGATTTTTACGGCGGTTATGTATCTGGATTTATGTTTCATAAAAAACCTCAAAAAATTTTTCCATAAATTGTATGTGGGAAAAATGAAAAATATTCTTAAAAATCCATCAAAAAGGGCTTTGAAAATTTGACAAATAACATCAAGTGACTTATCATAGAACCTATATAAAACGATTTACATCAAAGGGGGGCACACATCTATGGGATTAGTTATTACGATGAGCCGCAGATACGGCACAGGCGCAAGCACCATTGCGAAAGAATTATCAGAGAGACTGGATCTTCCGGTCTACGATAAGGTGGATGTTGAGCAGGAGGTGCGTAAGAATGCTTTTGAGACGGAGGCGGAAGCTATCCGTGAGTTGGCGGAACAGCCTTGTATTATTCTTGGACGATGTGCGTCAGAAATTTTGAAAGATCAGTCCAATGTTTTTAACATTTATGTGTGTGCTGAGAAGGAGGACCG
>CATYEA010000241.1 GCA_958405355.1 uncultured Lachnospiraceae bacterium | reverse complement strand
GCCAGGATGGCCACACCGCCTCCGTCACAGATGGCGCGGACGGCGTCTTCCGGTGTTACTCCGGTTTTTGGTACATAAAAAGGCATACCAGGAGACAGGTATTTATCAAAGACTTCTTTGATGGAAGCGGCGTAGCCGACATGGACCAGATAACGGGCCAGGTTGGCACGGGTGATGACGGCATCTCCCTCAAGTGCACGAAGCTTTTCCATAGTGATATCCACACCGGCGGTCTGCATTTTTTCAATCATCCGTAGGTTTCTTTGTTCACGAATCTTCTGGAAAGCATTAAGGCGTTCGGCCAATATAGGGTCTTTGGGGTCAAGGAAAAGACCGACGATATGAACCTCCCTATCGCCGTAAACGGCAGATAATTCAATGCCGGGAATACATTCAATATTTAAACGCCGGGCTGCTTCAAGGGCTTCGGTGACACCGTTCATCGTATCGTGGTCAGTCAGGGCCACAGCCGCGAGGCCGGCGGCTGATGCAGCCTCTATAACTTCTGTGGGTGTACAGCTTCCATCGGAAGCATTGGAATGTGTATGTAAATCGATTCGTTTCATAGATTAACCGTCCTTTCTAGGATTAGTATAGCATTTTTAGAAAGAAAAAAACATATAGTTAAAAAAAGGTTTATGGACGAGGTACATTTTGAGGACGTATATTGTTTCTATACTAAAAGCGCTGATTATCAGCTATGTGATTTCTGCGGCTTCGCTGCTGGTGCTCGCAGGGCTTCTTTACTGGCTGGATATTGCGGCGGCTCATCTTCAGATTGGTGTTATAGCTACCTATATTGCATCCTGTGTGATCGGCGGATTTTATGTGGGAAGAAAGATGAAAAAGAGAGAGTTCCTGTGGGGATTGATCGTTGGAGTTCTTTATTACAGTATTCATATTGCAGCGGTAATTGCCGTGGAAGGCGTACAGCCGGAACGGATCGTGCCGGGAACAGCGCTGGCTTTATTGTGTATGGGAAGCGGCATGCTGGGCGGTATGCTGAGCTGACGATGATCTGCGTATCAAACGTTAGAAAATGAATATATGCAGATAAAAATAAAAAACTGCTTTAAAAAGAGAAACAAGTATGATATACTATTCCCGAATGCAATGTATTGCGAATAAAAGAAAAAGGAGGCTTTCCAATGAAACATATTAAATCTTTAAACACACGTTCTTTAAAGAATTCGATGGTTAAAGGCGGATGCGGTGAATGTCAGACATCCTGCCAGTCAGCCTGCAAAACTTCCTGTACAGTAGGAAATCAGAGCTGTGAAAATAACAAATAATACATAAGCAGCGGCTTAGTTACCTGAGTCGCTGCTTATTAAATGTAAGGAGTATTAAACGTGGTTCATCAGTATAAAAATAATGGTTACAATATTGTCCTTGATGTCAACAGCGGGTCTGTTCATGTTGTGGATGATCTGGTATATGACATTATCGCTTTGTACGAGACTGCATCGAAAGATGAAATCGTAGAGAAACTTTCAAAGGATTATCCGGCCGAAGATATTCTGGAAGCTTACGCAGAGATTGAAGAGCTGGTCAAAGCAGAGTGTCTTTTTACCGAGGATATTTATAAAGATTATATATTTGATTTTAAAAAGCGTCCGACAGTGGTCAAGGCTTTATGTCTGCACATTGCCCATGATTGCAATCTGGCCTGTAAATATTGTTTTGCTGAAGAAGGTGAATATCATGGACGCCGGGCATTGATGAGTTTTGAAGTTGGAAAAAAAGCACTGGATTTTCTCATTGCAAATTCCGGTTCCCGGAGAAATCTGGAAGTGGATTTCTTTGGCGGGGAGCCTTTGATGAATTTTGATGTGGTTAAACAGTTGGTAGCCTATGGAAGAGAGCAGGAAAAGCTCCACGACAAGAAGTTTCGCTTCACATTGACGACCAATGGTGTGCTTTTAAATAAAGATGTTCAGGAATTTGCCAATAAAGAAATGGCCAATGTGGTATTAAGTGTGGACGGACGAAAGGAAGTTCACGATTTTATGCGTCCGTTCCGCGGCGGACAGGGAAGCTATGATTACATTATTCCTAAATTCAAGGAGATGGCTGAGAGCCGGAACCAGACGAATTATTATGTCCGTGGTACATTTACCCATTATAATACGGATTTTGCTTCCGATGTACTGAATCTGGCCGATGAAGGTTTCAAGCAGATTTCTGTGGAACCGGTCGTGGCACCGGACAGCGAAGATTATGCGATCAAGGAATCCGATCTGCCGAAAATTATGGAGGAATATGACCGGCTGGCAAAGGAAATGCTGAAACGGGAAAAAGAGGGAAAAGGCTTTAATTTCTTCCATTTTATGATCGATCTTTCCGGCGGTCCGTGTGTTGCCAAGCGGCTTTCCGGCTGTGGTTCAGGGACTGAATATCTGGCGGTGACTCCATGGGGTGATTTTTATCCATGCCACCAGTTTGTTGGTCAGGAAGAATTCCTTATGGGAAACGTGGATGACGGCATTGTGCGGACAGACCTGCAGGAAGAATTTAAATGCTGTAATGTGTATGCCCGTGAGAAATGTCAGGACTGTTTTGCAAAATTTTATTGCAGCGGCGGCTGTGCTGCCAATTCTTACAATTTTACAGGCAGAATAACAGATACATATGACATCGGCTGCGAAATGATGCGTAAACGTGTCGAATGCGCGATCATGCTAAAAGCAGCCAGAGAAGGAGAGTTGTAAAATGAAGAATAACAAAGGAAAAAGTCTGATTGGACTTTTACTCGTTCTGATCATCATTGCCGCCTGCGGGTTCGTATCCTGGAAAGGCGTAGATGAGAGTGGACAGGGAAGTGCCAGAAACATAAAACTCGGTTTGGATTTGGCTGGAGGTGTCAGTATTACCTATGAAGCTGATGAAGAAAATCCATCGGCTGAAGATATGAATGATACAGTCTATAAGCTTCAGAAGCGTGTGGAAAGTTACAGTACGGAAGCTGAAGTTTATCAGGAAGGTACGAACCGGATCAATGTGGAAATTCCGGGCGTTTATGATGCTGAAAGAATTTTAGAAGAACTGGGTAATCCGGGAACCGTTCAGTTTTACGAGGTGACAGACGCTTCGGCCAGTGATATTTCTGATGAAGAAAAAGCTGAGGCTAAAAAGGCAGCAGAAGCGGCTGGTTTATCGGACAGTTCAACATTTAATCTGGTCATGGATGGTAATGATCTTATTGATGCTCAGGTAATGACTCGGAAGGACAGCTATGGTAATGCCGAGTATGTGGTTGAATTGACAATGAATGCGGAAGGCACGGACAAAGTGAAAGAGGCCCCCGCGCGGACTAGTGGACAACCGATTTATATTGTTTACGATAACGAAGTTATCAGTTATCCAAAAGTAAATA
>CATYEA010000240.1 GCA_958405355.1 uncultured Lachnospiraceae bacterium | reverse complement strand
TGGAACAAAGAGCAGGCGGTATTAATAAAAACCTGAAGACCGGAGAAATTGAAATCCGTGCGACAGAACTTCGGATTTTATCCGAGTCAGAGACACCGCCATTCCCGATTGAGGAAAACAGCAAGACAAAAGAAGATTTGCGTTTGAAATATCGTTATCTTGATTTAAGACGTCCGGATCTGCAGAGAAATATTATGATGCGCAGTAAAGCGGCGACAGTGATCCGGAATTTCCTTTCTGAGGAAGGATTTCTTGAGATCGAGACGCCGATTCTCGGTAAGAGTACACCGGAAGGTGCCAGAGATTATCTTGTGCCGAGCCGTGTCCATCCTGGAACCTTTTATGGACTGCCTCAGTCACCTCAGTTATTTAAACAGCTTTTGATGTGTTCCGGTTATGACCGTTATTTCCAGATTGCAAAATGTTTCCGAGATGAGGACTTGCGTGCGGACCGTCAGCCGGAGTTTACTCAGATTGACATGGAGTTGTCCTTCGTTGATGTGGATGATGTCATTGAAGTCAATGAACGACTTTTGGCCCGTCTTTTTAAAGAGATTATCGGTCTGGATGTACAGCTTCCGATTCCGCGGATGACCTGGCAGGAGGCTATGGACCGATTTGGTTCGGACAAGCCGGATACCCGTTTTGGTATGGAGCTTCAGGATGTGAGTGACGTGGTAAAGGATTGCGAGTTTGTCGTATTTAAAGGCGCACTTGAAAACGGCGGTTCCGTTCGTGGTATCAATGCCAAAGGTCAGGGCGGTATGCCTCGTAAGAAAATTGATGCCCTTGTGAAGTTTGCCAAGGATTATGGCGCAAAGGGGCTGGCCTATATTGCCATTCAGGAAGACGGCACGGTGAAATCTTCCTTTGCTAAATTTATGAAAGATGAAGAGATGAGCGCACTCATTCAGGCTATGGGCGGAGAAAACGGCGACTTACTTCTCTTTGCTGCAGATAAAAATAAAGTGGTTTATGATGTTCTCGGTGCATTGCGTCTGGAATTGGCAGAAAAGATGGAATTAATCGATAAGAATAAATTCAATTTCCTCTGGGTTACCGAATTCCCGCTGTTAGAGTGGTCCGAAGAAGAAGGACGTTATACAGCGATGCACCATCCATTCACTATGCCGATGGAAGAGGATCTGCAGTATCTGGACAGTGATCCGGGCCGGGTTCGGGCGAAAGCTTATGATATTGTTTTAAATGGTACGGAGATCGGCGGCGGCAGTGTTCGTATTTTCCAGAACCACGTTCAGGAAAAAATGTTTGAAGTTCTTGGTTTCGAAAAAGAAGATGCTTATGAACGTTTCGGTTTCCTCTTAAATGCATTCAAATATGGTGTTCCACCACATGCAGGTCTGGCGTATGGTTTTGACCGTCTGATCAGGATCATGGCCGGTATGGACAGTATTCGTGATGTTATCGCTTTCCCGAAGGTTAAAGATGCATCTTGTCTGATGACCGATGCACCGAATGTGGTAGACGCGATTCAGCTAAAAGAACTTGGAATTGATATTGCCGAAGAAGAACAGATGTGATATTCTGTTACGGTAAAGTGACATTATAATAAATAAATCATGGAGGTACAAAATGTATTCATTAGATGAGTTGAAAAACACAGATCCTGCGATTGCTCAGGTGATTGAAGACGAATTAGCCAGACAGAATTCCCATATTGAGTTGATCGCATCTGAGAACTGGGTAAGTCATGCAGTCATGTCTGCTATGGGAAGTCCGCTGACAAACAAATATGCAGAAGGTTATCCTGGAAAACGCTATTACGGCGGTTGTGAATGCGTTGATGTTGCTGAAAATCTGGCAATTGAACGGGCAAAAGAACTTTTCGGATGTGATTATGCCAATGTTCAGCCGCATTCTGGTGCTCAGGCAAATCTGGCTGTATTCTTTGCCATGTTGGAGCCAGGAGATACCGTTATGGGTATGAACCTCGATCACGGCGGCCATCTGACCCACGGAAGCCCGGTAAATATATCTGGTAAATATTTTAAAATTGTACCTTACGGTGTTAATGATGAAGGCTTTATCGATTACGACGAATTGCGCCGTATCGCTCTGGAAGCAAAACCGAAGCTGATCGTAGCCGGTGCCAGTGCCTATGCGAGAACCATTGATTTCAAAAAATTCAGAGAAGTAGCCGATGAAGTGGGCGCTTATCTGATGGTGGATATGGCTCATATTGCAGGTCTTGTTGCAGCAGGACTTCATCCAAGCCCGATTCCGTATGCTGATGTAGTGACAACAACAACCCACAAAACACTGAGGGGACCTCGTGGCGGCCTGATTCTTGCTAATGAGGAAGCTGCAAAGAAATTCAATTTTAATAAAGCCGTATTTCCTGGAATCCAGGGCGGACCTTTGATGCATGTGATCGCTTCAAAAGCTGTATGCTTTAAAGAAGCCCTTTCCGATGAATTCAAAGTTTATCAGAAACAGATCATTGACAATGCTCAGGCGTTGGCAAATGGCCTGATGAAGAGAGGCGTGGATATTGTATCCGGCGGTACAGATAATCATCTCATGCTGGTCGACTTAAAGAGTTTGAATCTGACCGGAAAACAGGCAGAAAAGATGTTGGATGAAGTGAATATTACATGTAATAAGAATACGATTCCAAATGACCCTCAGTCCCCATTTGTTACAAGTGGTGTGCGTCTTGGAACACCATCAGCCACAACCCGTGGATTGAAAGAGGAGGATATGGACCAGATTGCGGAAGCCATTGCATTGACACTGAAAGATTTTGAGGCTAATAAAGAAAAGGCAAAAGCCATTGTTGATGGAATTACAGCAAAATATCCATTAAATTAGTAATAGATACAGCTAAGGCTCCGGTAACTGACCGGGGCCTTTATGATAAACGGGAGATGACTTAAATGAAAGTATTATTGATTAACGGAAGCCCTCATGAACATGGATGTACAAACCGGGCATTGGAAGAAGTGGCAGCATCTTTGAAAGCGAATGGTGTAGACAGTGAGATTTTCTGGATTGGAAAGGGAGCTATCCATGGCTGTATCGCTTGTTATCAGTGCGGCGGCAACAGTAATCATTGTGTATTTGATGATACGGTTAATGAAGCCCTTGTAAAAATGCAGGAAGCCGATGGATTGATTGTCGGTTCTCCGGTCTATTATGCATCTTTAAACGGTGCTTTGAGTGCTTTTTTAGACCGGATGTTCTGCTGCGGCGACTGTTTTCATCATAAACCGGCGGCTGCAGTTGCTTCCGCACGACGGGCCGGAACAACAGCGACCCTGGATATCATCCAGAAGTATTTTACGATCAGCCAGATGCCGTTGGTTTCTTCCCAGTACTGGAACATGGTTCACGGCGCATGTCCGGAGGATGTGGAAAAAGATCTGGAAGGT
>CATYEA010000239.1 GCA_958405355.1 uncultured Lachnospiraceae bacterium | reverse complement strand
AGAATCATTAAAGCCATACAATTCACAACCAGGTTATAAATTGCACCTACTGAAATATCCATCTCACCTGTAGCGACTACAAATGTCATTCCTGTAGAAATAACAATCATAATTACCATTTGACGAAGCAGTCGAAAGAAATTGGCACTTGTAGCAAATGTTCTCGTGGTACATGAAAAAAGAATACATACCAGAAGTATGCCGGCCAGAACCATCATAGCGCTTTTATTGCGGATTTTTATTTGTTTGGTTTTCTTTTGATTCACCTGACATCTCTCCTCGGTATAATCCCCTTTTTATATTGAATATGAGTGTAACCACAAGTTTGAGTTCTTGTCTTCAAAACACTTCCCTTACAGGTAATAAAGAAATCTTTTCCATCTTTTCCGCCCCAACAGAAATTAAGCGCTGTGTCGATCCCACTTGTTACCAGAATCCCTAATTGAGTACCATCTGCTGCATAGATATGAAGTCCATCCGGCCCACAGCAAAATACGTTTCCTTCTTCATCAATCTTCATTCCATCGGGCACAGTATCATCACTTCCCAGCTGCGGCGTTCTGGCAAATAATCTCCCGTTAACAAGCGATCCATCATCTTCTACATCAAACATCATAATTTGATAAGTCGGCGAATCGTTCACATAAAGTGTTTTTTCATCTATGGAAAAGCACAATCCATTGGGATTTTTAAATGTATCTGCCCCTGTCCGGATTTCGCCTGTATCAGGATTTAGTATGTATACCGGCCGTTTATCTGATGGTATCGGCCGTCCGACTCCAGCCGGGGCATCCTGCCTTCCATAGTCTGGATCGGTGAAATAAATCAATCCGTCACTGCGGCACACAACATCATTGGGGCTGTTTAACTCAACTCCGTCACAAGATACCGCCAACGTCTCGTATCCGCTTCCATCCGGATTACATCGGCTCAAATGGCTTACCGCATGTTCACACACCACCAATCTTCCCTCAAGATCAAAACATTGGCCATTTGCTTTCTTTCCATTATAAAACAACACTTTTGAACCAGCCTTTTCATTCCACTCCATAGTATTGGAAACAGGGATATCATTAAACAGAAGCATGTCCCTTTCGTAGTCCCATACGGCGCCTTCCGTAAGATGCATCCCAGAAACAATCGTTTCAATGTCCTCCTCAGAATTAATCAATCGATATATTCTCTCATCCATAACATTTAATGTTACTTTCATGTTTTCCCTCCTATCATCTCGTACGTTTTTTTGACGGTATCGCCTTCTCATATTCAGGCCACAGTTTCATAATAGCCTGAGATATAAAAAAGGAGTCTTGCGGAAAGCCAAATAAAGAAGCACCTTTCTGTTCCCACTCACGGAGACTCTGTTCTGTCATGGAAGGCCATGCAAGAAACGGTTTTCGACAACTCACACATACGGAAGCTGCATGATTCATCATTTCTGCGATGCAGGGATCATCCTGTTTCCCTTTTAGACCCATGCCAACTGATAAATCTCCAGGTCCCAAAACAATTAAATCCACACCGTCTACCTTTACAATCTCCTCAATATTATGAAATCCCTCTTCTTGTTCTACAATCATCATCTTAAGTGTTTCCCGATCAGCCTTGTCCACATATGCACTCTGCCCCATTTGTCCATAATGACCAGCTCTCTGAGGATTCCAGCCCCTCACGCCTTTCGGAGGATAGGTGCAAGCCGCCACCGCTTTTTTTGCATCTTCTGCAGTGTTAATAAACGGAAAACCGATGATATCCGGTCCCATATCCATCACCGGACGGACCAATGCCGCATCCGTATAAGGAAGTCTGATCATGGCTGCAGCTCCGCCTGCATGGGCACCGATCATCAGGTTCTGCATCTCCGTTCTTCCCATAGCACCATGCTCCCCTTCGATCCATACAAAATCATATCCTGCCATTCCAACCAATTCACTGACAGCCGGATCATTCAAAGAAACACATACACCGCAGACGATTTTCCCTTCTTCCATTTTTTTAACTAATCTTTCCAAATGCATTCCCATTTTCCTCATCCTCTCCTTTTCACCTGTGACGTTTTTAGCTACATTTGTTATTTTGTACTATTTACATACTAAAATTATAATGATATTATTATAATAATTAAACAACTATATTGCCTATTATTATAAATATCCCGCCACTTTGTACAATATATTTGTTTTTTCTTTTATATTAGCCACAGAAAGGATTTTTTATGATTTTATCCCATATTCAACTGAATGAAAATCTTGAGGAAAAGATTCTTCACATGACCCCTGACTTTCCCTATATTTGCTGCTATGTCGAGATGGATAAGTATCCGGGGGGATATATTCCATGGCATTGGCATGATGAAATTGAGTTAATTTATGTACAGAGAGGTACCGTCGAATATCATATCAAGGAAAAGACCGTAACGCTTTCTGAAGGGGACGGCTGTTTTATGAACTCCAATGTACTGCATTTGCTGAAACCTTCTAAAGACTGCCGTGGCAGCATTCTGCTTGCCCATACGTTTAAGAAACTGTTTCTGGGCGGTTTTTATAATAGTGTATTTGAACAGAAATACTTAAACCCTATAGTCAACTGCAAGAACCTGGAATATTTTAAATTCTCCCCTGATATTCCCTCACATACAATCATTCTTGAAAAGCTCAAGACCTCTTATGTTCTCGCAGAAGCCGAACCTTTTGGATATGAATTCATGGTTCGCGACTTGCTCTCCTCCTTCTGGCTGCTGCTCTTAAAAGAAGCCCAGCCTATCGTAAATAAGAAAAAAATAAAATCCAGTGTTGAAAACGAACGTATTAAGGCAATGATTTCATATATTCAAAGCAATTATCAATATAAGATTACCGTCGAAGACATTGCAGCTTCCGCAAACGTCAGCGAACGAGTCTGCTATCGCTGTTTTATGCGCAATATAGGTATGACTCCTGTTGAATACTTACTTCAGTGCCGTATACGGGCTGCGGAAGACCTACTTACAGGAACCTCAAGATCAATTACTGAAATTGGTACTCTGGTTGGCTTTAATAATGGCAGTTATTTCGGAAAAGCCTTCCAGACAGTATTACACTGCACACCAAGAGAATATCGCAAAAAACATCTTTCTTCCTGATTTGAACAAAAGATGCAGGAAAGGACCGGCGCGGATTCATCCGCTCCAGTCCTTTTAGCATTCTTCATTTCTTTTATTTTACTATGATAAAGTTAAAACACTCTTGGGAAAATATGGTATATTATATTTTTTTCCCTTCACGCTTCCGATACCACCCATACCACACCGTAAAAAACACAATCCCATACACCGAAGCCAGCGGAACCGCCAGTCCAATATCAAACAGGCTGGCCCCTTCTTTCAGGCTGAACACATACGACAGCGGCACCCTCACGAGAA
>CATYEA010000238.1 GCA_958405355.1 uncultured Lachnospiraceae bacterium | reverse complement strand
GTATACAATTCTGGAGAAGACATATATTGAAGAGTTAAAATCAGAGGCCTGGCTTTTAAAGCACAAAAAAAGCGGTGCCCGTGTGGCCGTTTTATCCAATGAAGATATAAATAAAGTATTTCATGTGGCTTTCCGAACACCGCCGAAGGACAGTACCGGGGTGGCTCATATTCTGGAGCATTCGGTACTCTGCGGTTCAGAGGAATTCCCGGTCAAAGACCCCTTTGTGGAGCTTGTCAAAGGCTCATTGAATACATTTTTAAATGCCATGACTTATTCAGATAAAACGGTTTATCCGGTGGCGAGCTGCAATGATACGGATTTCCAAAATTTGATGCATGTCTATCTGGATGCAGTGTTCAGGCCTAATATTTATCAGCATAAAGAAATCTTTTTGCAGGAAGGCTGGCATTATGAACTGGAAAACGAGGAGGCTCCTTTAAAATATAATGGTGTCGTTTATAATGAAATGAAAGGGGCTTTTTCATCACCGGAACAGGTACTTTTCCGAAAAATCAGTCAGACCCTTTATCCGGATACGACCTATGGTGTGGAATCCGGCGGTGATCCGGCAAATATCCCGGATTTAAGTTACGAACAGTTTTTAGATTTTCACAGACGATTTTATCATCCGTCCAATGCCTGGCTGTATCTCTATGGAAATATGGATGTGGAAGAAAAACTGAGTTTTATCGATGCACATTATCTGGGTCATTATGACAGCATTGAGGTGGATTCTTCTATTAAAATGCAGACACCTTTTGAAGCTATGCGGGAGGTGTGTTCGTCCTATGCTGTCAGTGATGACAGTGAATTAAAAGAAAACACCTATTTGAGCTATAATGTGGTCATTGGCACGAGCCTTGACAGAGAACTTTATCTGGCGATGCAGGTTCTGGAATATGTCCTTATGTCTTCACCGGGAGCCGTACTTAAAAAAGCCCTTCTGGAGAGCGGTATCGGCATGGATGTTTTTGGCGAACTGGATAATGGTGTTTTACAGCCTTATATGAGCATTATTGTAAAAAATGCGGAAGCCAGTCAGAAGGAAGAATTTCTGAAAGTGATCCGGAAAACGCTGACAAAACTTGTTGAAGAAGGAATTAACAGAAAGTCATTGATGGCCGCTATTAATTACTATGAATTTAAATACCGGGAAGGTGATTTCGGACGCTATCCGGCGGGACTTATGTATGGCCTTCAGATAATGGATAGCTGGCTCTATGACGAGACAAAACCTTTTATTCATATTCAGGCCAGTGATACATTTGATATGCTGAAAGAAAATGTCGATAAAGGCTATTTCGAACAGTTAATTCAGACATATTTGCTGGATAATCATCATAGTTCTTTGCTTATTCTCACACCGGAGAAGGGATTGACGGAAAAGACAGAGGCGGAAACAGACAGAAAGCTGGCTGAATATAAAGCTGGGCTGTCCAGAGAGACTTTGGAAGCCATGGTCCTCCAGACAAAGGCGTTGAAGCAGTACCAGGAGGAGCCGTCTGCACCAGAGGATTTAGAGAAAATTCCGATTCTCGAAATTGAAGATATTGAGCCAAAGCCGCAGCCATTTTACAATCATTATGAGGAAATTCAGGGCTATCCGGTACTTTATCATGATGTGGAAAGCCGTGGAATTGCCTATGTGAAATGGATATTTGATACGGGCAGTGTTCCTTTTGAAAAGATACCTTATATTGGGTTATTATCGTCAGTTCTGGGCAATGTGGACACAGACCGTCACGACTATACGGAACTGGCTGACGAAATCAATATTCATTCCGGCGGTATCCGGGCCAATACAAATATTTACACAGAACAGGGAAGCGCGGATATCATGTATCCAAAGCTGGAAGTGGTTATGAAAGTGCTGGTACCAAAGCTTTCTGATGGTGTTCAGTTAATGGGAGAGATCATGTCAGAGAGCCATCTGTCTGACACAAAACGGCTGAAAGAAATTATCGGTCAGTTAAAATCCCGTCTGGAAATGATGATGAACGGTAATGGTCATATGGTGGCTGTGAATCGGGCAACCAGTTTCATGTCACTGGCCGGAATGTATAAAGAATATGAAGAGGGCATGGCTTACTATCGTTTTATTGAAAAAATGAATAAGGATTTTGATGCTCAGAAGGAAGCACTTGTTTCCGGTCTGGAAGAAACGGCAAAAATGATTTTCCGCAAAGAAAATCTATTAATTGATGTCACTTGTTCAGACGTGTCGCTGAATGATGTTGTGGGTACTATGACAAATGTTCTCGATCCGATTTTGGCTGCTGGAGCAGATAAGTCTGAGCCGGAAGGCGGCATATTACCGGAAGTAAAATCTGCGCTTCATCAGTCAATGGAAGGTGTTTCCACGGAGGCTTATACGACGGCGGGAATGGTTCAGTATGATGCCTGTGCCGGCAATTTTGCAAAGGCCGGCTATTCGTATCATGGGGCGCTCAGTGTCCTTAAAGTCATGATGAATTATGATTATCTCTGGATTCGTTTAAGAGTTCAGGGCGGCGCCTACGGCTGTATGTGCGGTTTCTCTCCGAATGGTACGGGCTATTTTACATCCTACCGGGATCCAAATCTGAAAGAGACTTACGATGTATATGAGGGTGCTGTGGATTATGTGAAAAATTATGAAGCGGATGAGCGGACCATGCGCAAGTTTATCATCGGAGCCATCAGCGGCGTGGACGTGCCTTTAGGTGCATCGGACAAGGGCGCACGGTCCTTAAGCGCATGGCTGACACATACTTCTTATGAAAAACTGGAAAAGAATCGCTATGAGCTGCTTCATACTGATGTGGAAACGATACGCAGCCTTTATGGAATCGTTGATGCAGTGGTCCATTCCGGGCTTCGCTGTGTTGTCGGAAATGTAGCCAAAATACAGGAAAATAAAGATATGTTCCAGAAAATTGAACCATTGACTGGAGCATGATAAGGAGAATACAATATATGGAAAAAAATCATTTTAAATCCGGCTTTGTCACACTGATCGGCCGTCCGAATGTGGGAAAATCCACTTTGATGAATCAGCTCATCGGGCAGAAGATAGCGATTACATCCAATAAGCCTCAGACGACAAGGAACCGGATTCAGACCGTATACACAAGCGAGGAAGGTCAAATCGTCTTTCTGGATACGCCGGGAATTCATAAGGCGAAAAATAAGCTTGGCGAGTATATGGTAAATGTGGCGGAACGGACGCTCAATGAGGTGGATGTGGTATTATGGCTTGTGGAACCATCTACCTTTGTCGGGGCCGGAGAACAGCATATCATTGAGCAGCTTAAAAAGACGAAGACGCCGATTCTTCTCATTATCAATAAAATGGACATGGTAAAGAAAGAAGAACTTCTGGAAGTTATGAAAGTATATGGCGGCCTGATGGATTTTGCGGAAATT
>CATYEA010000237.1 GCA_958405355.1 uncultured Lachnospiraceae bacterium | reverse complement strand
CCAGTCCGGCTCAGGTAGTCATGGGACTTGCCATGGACAAGGCCGAAGATATATTCGCCCAGGTTGGCGGCATCGAGAAGCCGGATATATTGGTGATCGGAGCAGATACGATTGTGGCATTGGATAATGTGATTCTGGGAAAACCAAAGAATGAGGACGATGCCTTGAAAATGCTCCGGTTTCTCCAGGGAAGAACCCATCAGGTCTATACAGGTGTTTGTCTGATGATGGCGGATAAGACCCAGGTATTTTATGAAAAGACAGACGTGACAATGTATCCTGCGGATGAAGAACAGTTGATAAACTATATACAGACCGGAGAACCGATGGATAAGGCAGGAAGCTATGCAATTCAGGGCCGGGGATCTGTATTTATTCGTGAGATTCATGGAGATTATAATAACGTGGTCGGCCTTCCGGTGGCTGAAATCTGGCAGCGCCTTATGCGGGATGAAATAACGCGAAAGATTGTGATTGAGAATAAAGAATGATTGCATCCGATGGATAGTCGTGCTAAAATAGTAAAGGTTAGGCTATATCAGATTTGATTAGAGTAAGGGGCTTTTTATGTCGAATTATGATTTTGTGGATGAAAAATTTCATCAGTTCGTTCAACAATTTCATACGGAAGAACAGAGGGTACTGTTAGCTTTCTATCGGGAACTGGTTGGAAAACGGAAGATACCGTATAAAATCAAAGACCGGAATTTTCTGGTAAATGTCCAGATGAGTCAGGGCTTTGCAATCAACGTGGAATTTCAAGATGTACTGATTGAGGATGGGCGTCACCCAAAAGAAATTTTTATGGAAAATCTTCGGGGTGAACGTTTGGCGGATGGTCGGTATCGGCTGAGTTTTACGAATCGTCTGGCATCGAACGGAGAGGGACAGGCTCCAAAGGAAAGTGCATTTTCTTTTTCATCATTGCAGGGCGGTGTACGCCTTTGGGATTATCATGTACATACGCTGAAACTGAAAAGCGATACGATCGGGTTGCCCTGGGATCTTGTGAATGAGACATTGGAAGCGATTGAACAGAAGTATCAGGTATTGGGTGAAAATTATCTGAATGTTCATGAACAGAAAGCTTTGGAAATTTTTAAATTTTTGCGTCCGTATCTTCAACTTTACTTGCTGCCGACGACGAAAATCGGTTTTGGTAAATCTACGGTTTTGTACGACTCGGATCAGGTTGATTGGCAGCTGGATTCTGTTCAGATGCGTAAAGGAGCAGAGTTTTTTGCGGGGCTTGGCTTAAGACGACTGGCTGATTGTTTTTTGAAAAGAGAGTGCAATGACCGGGAGTTGATTCAGGAATTATTGTATACGATGCGTTCTCTCAAAGGAAATATTTTGTTCAAGACATTGAATCAGCTTTTGGAACAATGTGGACGGGATCAGCAGGGACTGTATGAGAGTGACCGGGATATGAATAACTTTCGTTCTTATATCCGGGAAAAGATTCAAAAAGTCTTTATGGACCATGGATGGAAAGGAAATTATCCTTCTTATATGGCGGTCTCACAGCCGGATTTTATCGAAGTTTCCAATATCTATAAACGTCAGTATGCCTATCTGAATGAGAAAATGAAGTTTATTTATTTCGATTTTATTGAAAGTATTGTTGATGGTCAGTACCATATCACACCGATTACCGGAATGATTCTTCCGAAAAATACGAATATTGATTATCGGAAATGCACCAGCATGGATTGCTTTTTCCTTGACGGCGGCCGTCGCAATGGAGCTGTTTTCGACGATTTGAGCGTATCAGAGGGAATGACACGTAAAGCAATTAAAGAAAAGATGGATCAACTGTCAATGGTTTTGGATTACCAGGTACGGCGGTAATGTGAAAAATGGCAATATTTTCTGACAAAGCGTTCGATATAAATGTACTTGACATTATATATAAAAAGGATTATGATAAATAAAGTAAATTGAATATGAACTTCAGGGCAGGGTGAAAGTCCCTACCGGTGGTATAGCCCACGAGCCGAAAGGCCGATTCGGTGAAATTCCGAAGCCGACAGTATAGTCTGGATGAAAGAAGTGAATGATGATTACAGTTTTGTTTGCTATGCTCTGGAATGATATGTTCCGGAGCTTTTTTGTTTTAAGTTGGTTAGAAATGGGCTTTTGAGTGCGGACACCGGGAGAACAAAATTGTGTCATATATTGAGTATTAAGACCACAGCCCTGAAATTGGTATGTGGTTTTTTCTTTGAATGAAAATACCGGAGAAAGAAGGCGTAAACAAAGATGACGAACAGTTATCCGGAAGAACAGAAGAAAATTGATGAAATGTATATGGAGCGGGCTCTTGCGCTGGCGGCAAAAGGCCGGGGGACGACGACACCGAATCCGATGGTCGGGGCAGTGATTGTCAAGGATGGCCGGATTATTGGCGAGGGTTATCATATCCGTGCCGGTGAAGGTCATGCGGAAGTGAATGCTTTTAAGAATGCGATGGAAGATGTGACCGGCGCGACCATGTATGTGACTTTAGAACCGTGTTCTCATTATGGGAAAACACCGCCGTGTGCCGATAAGATTGTGGAAAAGAAAATTGGACGGGTAGTCGTTGGCGCGCTGGACCCGAACCCTCTTGTGGCGGGCCGGGGCATTGAGAAGATTCGAAATGCAGGAATTCCTGTTATTACCGGAATCCTGGCAGAAAAGTCTGTTGCATTAAATGAAGTATTTATGAAATATATTGTCACAAAGCGGCCTTTTGTTGTTCTGAAAGCGGCGATGTCGCTGGATGGAAAGATTGCCACGGCTGAGGGTGAATCCCAGTGGATTTCCTGTGAAGCTTCCAGAGAAGAAGTTCATCGCCTGCGTCATGAATTGACAGGCATTATGGCAGGAATCGGAACGGTGCTGGCAGATGATCCGATGTTGAATTGCAGGATTCCGGGAGGTAAGCAGCCGATACGGATTATTGTGGACAGTCATTTGCAGATTCCTGAAAATTCTAAACTGGTAAGTTCTGCAAAGGAATATCCGTTGATCGTGGCAACAGTGCAAAACAGTGATGCTGTTAAGAAAGAAAGGCTGGAGGCCTGCGGCGCTCAGATCGTCGAAGTGCCTGCGGATCCGGATGGCCATGTGGATTTAAATATTCTCATGGAACGTTTGGGAGAGATGAAAATCGACAGTATCCTGCTGGAAGGCGGCGGACGGCTGGCCGAAGGCGCATTGCAGGCGGGAATTGTGGATAAAGTGCAGTTTTACATTGCTCCGATGTTGATTGGCAGCGAAAACGCAAAGACGCCGGTGGAAGGTCGGGGAATTTCAGCTTTAAGCAAGGCGTGGCATATTTCAGACTGGAAAGCAGAAACTATTGGTAATGATATAAAAATAGTCGGATATATCAAAGAAGGAAGGTGAGCAGAGTGTTTACAGGGATTATTGAAGAAATGGGTGTCCTGAAAGGCG
>CATYEA010000236.1 GCA_958405355.1 uncultured Lachnospiraceae bacterium | reverse complement strand
ATACGAGGGTTTAAATGTTGGCGGTTCTATCAAGACACGCACGGCTTTTAATATGATTGAGGAAGCGAAGAAGCAGGGGCGTATTCATGAAGATACGATTATTGTGGAACCGACCAGCGGTAACCAGGGAATCGGCCTGGCGTTGATCGGTGCTGTTCAGGGGTATAAGACGGTGATTTTTATGCCGGATTCTGTCAGTGAAGAACGGCGGAAACTGGTACAGCATTATGGCGCTGAAGTGCGTCTCGTGCATGATGCGGGAAATATCGGAGATTGTATTGATGAATGTCTGCGTTTGGCGCTGGAGATGGCAAAGGAAGACCCACGGGTATTTGTACCTCAGCAGTTTGAAAATCCGGCGAATCCGATGGTACACCGGCATCATACGGGACTTGAGATTATGGAACAGGTTGGCGGACCGATTCATGGTTTCTGTTCAGGTATCGGTACCGGAGGAACCATTACCGGTATTGGTGAAGTACTGAAGGCGCAGAACCCGGATATTGAAATTTGGGCTGTGGAACCGGAAAATGCGGCCATACTGGCCGGAGGTACGGTAGGGACACATTTGCAGATGGGAATTGGAGACGGTGTTATTCCTCCGATTTTAAACAAGCAGATTTATGATCATATTTATGTGGTTACAGATGAGGAAGCTATTCAGACTGCTAAGGATTTAGCACGGCTGGAGGGGCTGATGTGCGGAATTTCCAGCGGTACGAATGTTGCGGCCGCTTTGAAGCTGGCGAAAAAGCTTGGAAAAGGAAAGACCGTTGTAACGGTACTGCCGGATACGGCAGAGCGGTATTTTTCAACACCGCTGTTTGGAGAATAGAGGGATTTATGGATTCATATAGCCAGTTGAATGAAGTATTGGTACATTTATTTAACCATACGATGAAGATTGAGGAAGATTCTTTGATTCGGGATGAATTTAAAGATATTTCCATCAATGATATGCACATTATTGAAGCTGTGGGTGATGGCGAGGCGAAAAATATGTCGTCGATTGCACGTCTCGTCGGCGTAACGGTGGGGACATTGACGATCGCTATGAATAACCTGGTCAAAAAAGGCTATGTTATTCGAACACGCAGTGAAAAGGACCGGCGGGTCGTTCTTATATCTTTGGATGAAAAGGGACGGCGGGCCTATAAGCGGCACCAACAGTTTCATTTGGATATGATTCAGGCAATGCGGCAGGGATTAGATGATGAGCAGTGCCGGGTTTTGACACAGGCGATGCGGAATTTAAGAGATCATTTTAAGACGGTCTGACGGCCGGGAGGAAAGAGATGAAGATGAAAAGCGGTTTATCCAGTTCGCTGGAAGATTATTTAAGGGAAATCTATGTGCTGGAGCAGAAGAACGAGGAAGTTCGTGTAACAGATGTTGCACAACTTCTTGGAATATCCAAACCCAGTGTCAATCGGGCAATGAATACGCTGAAAGAACAGGGCTATATCGAACATGAGCATTATGGAACGATCAGGCTGACCAAAGCGGGGCTCGAAGCGGGTAAGAATGTGTATGATACTTATAAAGTGGTCTATAAATTCTTAACGGAAATGTTGGAGATCAATCCGGCGGATGCAGAGGAAGAAGCCCATTTGCTGGAACATGATATCAGCAAGGGAACACGAAAAAAGTTGAAAAAATTTATGAAGAAAAAGAAATAAAAAAAGATGCCGTGGAATAGGCTCATCAGAGTTTATTCCACGGCTTTCTTATATTAGTTTAATTCATCAACAACTTTCTTGATAGCAGCTAAAGCATCATCAGGAAGTTTGTCATAACCGTCTTTTAATACGGAGAATTCTTCGATTTCGTTTACACGGTCCATCATACGGGCTTTTAACTGAGCCAGGTATTCAGCATCGTTCATGTCTGGAACGAAACCTTCCCAATCCATGATCTCGATATCAGAGAATGGGCCCCACGGTTTAAATTCGGCTTTTTTCTCGACAATAGCTTCAAGAATACCGAGGGTATCTTTCGGCTGTACTTTCTTGCCCATGAAATCACCGGTGTTGATGATATAGCAGTCAACATTCTTTTCTTCCACCAGTTTTTTGAATTTCTCATAGTCATTGGCCAGTGGATAGGTACGGAATGGATTTGCGTATGGTACAACGACCAGTTTGTTCGGGTCTACACCTGGAGCCAGACGTTCTGCGGAAGAACGTTTTGTTGCCAGTGTTGCTCCCATAACGGAAGCCAGAGAAGAACCTTTTAATTTAACGACCGGCGGAATGGTTGGGTCTTTCATGATCCAGAAGATGGCATTTACCGGAGAGTCAATGCGGTCTACTCGGTTTGGAGACCAAAGCTTGGACTTGATCGCACGGCCGTTGCCATTACGGATATCTTCTGTGACAAGCTGAATCTTTCCTTCGGAATCCATGGTCGCAGAGTTATTCATGGAAGTGAGGAGATATTTATTATCTTCGCATCCCGTTGGATAATCTGCTGTTTTATCAAAGTAAGTCGGTTCAATGGCGATGGATGCACAGGTATCGGTGTTGATGATAAAGGCATCATCATGAAGAACCTTGATTTCGTATTTGCCGCCATGTTTTGCATGGGTCAGTGTGGATTTACCGGAACCGGATAAACCATAAACAGAAGCTACGAATTTAGAGCCATCGTTTAATGTATATTCCTTCTGACCGCCGTGGCAGGAAGCATAGCCGTTACGGTTGGCAATGGCCCAAACCATGGTCAGAGTTCCTTTTTTATGTTCGCCGAAGTATCTCATACCGAGAATGCAGGCACAGTTTGTTTCTGTGTTGAAGTAACACAATGTTTTCTTGGCCGGGTCACTCAGACAGCTTAAATCGACACCCGGACGGTCAGAACCGTTCCACTGAGGGTCAGAGAAGATATAAATATCTGCCTCTTTGCCGTCGCCGACTGGCTTGGAGTTTTTGTACATCTTTACATATTCATCGGACATATACTGGAAGTTCAGCATCCAGGAGTAGAGAATATTTTCCTCTCCTTCAGGAATGAGCAGGTGGCATTTAACCATAAATTCAGAATCAAGACCAGCATAAACTTCTGCATGATACATGGTTTTCCAACGGGATTCGTAAACGGCATCCATGGCCACCTTATCCAATTCTTCACAATTTACGCCCGGTTCTCCGGCGATACGGCGTGCAACCGCATAACGTCCGGTGATGGCACCGTCGTTGAAGAGAAGAACTTTTGCGTCTTTTTCAAGGCCAAATTCTTCGCCACGGTATACAGGCATGTCTGTAACGATGGTTCCCGGAGAATTTTTAGCCAGTTCATAGGCTTCCTTTAAAGTATTTACTTTAACGACATTATTTCCGTAGAAGGCGGCTTCGATAATTGAACGGGTCTTGGAAAATCCAGGTTTTCCAGCGCCGATTTCATTGATGTTGTAATAGGCTTTTGTTGACATTGACACATCCTCCTTTAAGTAATTG
>CATYEA010000235.1 GCA_958405355.1 uncultured Lachnospiraceae bacterium | reverse complement strand
GCTCGGATATCCAGTCGATTGTAAAGAAGGCGATTGTTGAACGTCTGAAACAGACTTATCGGATCGACTGGTTTAAAGAAGACGGGGCAATCTATCCTTTGAGAGTGTTTATTTATAAAGATGAAGTGACGATTGCCCTGGATACGTCAGGGGAATCTTTACATAAACGGGGATACCGGAAGCTGATCAGCAAGGCTCCGGTGTCGGAAACGCTGGCGGCAGCTATCCTGCTTTTGTCACCGTGGAATAAAGACCGGATCCTGGTGGACCCATTTTGCGGCAGCGGGACATTTCCTATTGAAGCGGCTATGATCGGAGCCAATATTGCTCCGGGTATGAACCGGGAATTCACGGCGGAAGCATGGAAAAATATTCTTCCGATGAAAGATTGGTATGAAGCTGTTACCGAAGCCAATGATTTAATCCGGGATGATGTGGATATGGATATTCAGGGATATGATATTGACGGAGATATTGTAAAAAATGCCCGTCAAAATGCGGTGGAAGCAGGCGTGGATCATTTAATCCATCTTCAGCAGCGGCCGGTCAGCGCCCTGAGTCATCCTAAGAAATATGGTTTTGTGATTACCAATCCGCCTTATGGGGAGCGGCTGGAAGAAAAGGAAGCATTGCCAGGTTTATATATGGAGATTGGTGAGGCTTTCCGGCGTTTGGATTCATGGTCCTGTTTTGTGTTGACTTCATATGACCAGGCAGAGAAATATATCGGAAGGAAAGCGGATAAAAACCGGAAGATTTACAATGGTATGATAAAGACCTATTTATATGAATTTATGGGACCGCGCCCTCCGAGACGAAAAAAACAGGAGGATTAAATTGAAGCATGTAAAACGATACTTTTTGTTACTTGCTATCATCTGTGTGACAGGTATTGTGCTGACCCGGCCGCAGGTCCGATATTTGGCCGGTCAGGCGTCAGAATCGCTGCAGAGCTATTACATAAGCGCCAGAGCAGATGCCGTCAATGAAAAGGGATTTACGCTGTCCTATAACGGGACAATGCTTGATATAGAAAATATGAGGATGTCATCCCAAATGGGACTGCTGCTTCCGTTGTCGGCCGTGGTGGAATGTTTTGGAGCATCCGTGACTGTCGGTGAGAAGGGCCAGTGTTTTGTGCAGGGCCAATATTTAGAGAATGCAGCAGTCATTGGCGATACGGAGGATGATATCCTGATTGATATGACCCAGGCGGCATCGGCACTGGAATTGGATTATGCCTGGGATGATAAGGCGTGTGCAGCCAGCCTTGATTCTGTACAGGGTCAGGAATTACCGGAAAGATATGATTTGAGGGAAAATCGTATTTTAAATGTGGTTGAGAATCAGGGAACTTTTGGGACCTGCTGGGCATTTGCCTCGACGGCTGCTTTGGAAATTGCCTTGGCTGAGGGAGAAATACTGGATTTTTCTGTAGACCATATGACGATGAACAGTGGATTTAATATAGCTCCGACAGAGGGCGGAGATTATAATATGGCGCTGGCTTATCTGTCCTCGTGGAGAGGACCGGTACTGGAAGCGGATGATCCCTACGGAGACGGCGCCACAGATGCCTCATTGGCAGCGGTAAAGCATCTTCAGGAAGCACGCTTTTTTGAAGAGAGGAATTTAGAGCAGATCAAGAGTATGATTCTGCATTATGGCGGGGTCGAAAGCTCTTTGTATATGTCAATTCAAAATGCCTGGGATTCATCGGAGGATTATGCGCCGGAGACGGCTTCCTATTATTATAATGGCGAGGAGGCACCGAATCATGACGTGGTCATCGTTGGATGGGATGATGACTACAGTCGGGAGAATTTTAACCATATGCCGGAAAATAATGGTGCATTTTTGTGTCGGAATAGCTGGGGCGAAGAATTTGGTGACGGCGGATATTTTTATGTATCTTATGAAGACAGTAATTTAGGAATCAATAGTGTGACCTATACCCGTTTGGATGAAGCGGATAACTACGATACCATTTATCAGTCGGATTTGTTGGGCTGGGTTGGAACCCTTGGATATAAAGAACCGTCGGCCTGGTTTGCCAATGTCTACACGGCCGGACAAAATGAAATTTTGAGGGCTGTCAGCTTTTATGCAGTGGATGGCCATACAAACTGGGATTTATATGTTGTACCCGAATATTCCGGAACGGATTCTCTGAACCAGCCGGTATATCTCGGCAGTGGTTATTTTGAAGACGGCGGCTATTATACGGTGGATATTCCGGATAAGATTCGTTTGTCGGCAGGCGGCCGTTTTGCCGTGATCGTCCGTATAACTACGGAGGGCAGTGAACGTCCGATCGCGATTGAATATCCGGCTTCGGACCTGACGTCCGGAGCAGATTTGGAAGATGGGGAAGGTTACATCAGTTACGATGGAAACCTGTGGACATCTGCGGAAACGGAGTATGGATGTAATTTGTGCCTGAAAGCATTTACAGATAATGAGGAGAGTTCTTATGAATAAAATAATATTTGCCACATCCAATGCGGGAAAGATGAGAGAAATCCGGGAAATTTTAAAGGATTTGAATGTGGAGATTCTGTCCATGAAAGAGGCAGGAATTGATGTGGATATTGTAGAGGATGGAAAAACTTTTGAGGAAAATGCCCTGATCAAGGCAAGGGCCATCCGGGATCTGACCGGCTTGCTTGTCCTGGCCGACGATTCAGGACTGGAAGTGGATGCCTTAAATAAGGAGCCGGGAATCTATTCAGCCCGGTATATGGGAGAGGACACTTCCTATGATTTGAAAAATGCGAATATTATTGAGCGGCTGTCCGGACTGAATGGCGAGGAACGTTCCGCCCGGTTTGTGTGTGTCATTGCGGCCGCATTTCCGGATGGTACGGAAGAAACCCGGCGGGGGACGATTGAAGGACAGATTGCCTATGCTCCGGCCGGAGAAAATGGCTTTGGTTATGACCCTATTTTTTATGTGCCGGAATATAAATGCACGACAGCACAGTTACCATCGGAACAGAAAAATGAGATCAGCCATCGGGGTAAGGCTTTGAGGGCAATGAAGGAAGTTCTTTGTCAGAGGATGATATGATTATATGAGAGTTTTAATTGTCAGCGATACGCATGGGAAAAATGGAAACCTGGAAAAGGTACTCCGTCTCATTGCGCCACTGGATCTGGTGTTTCATTTAGGTGATCTGGAAGGCAGCGAGGGATATATCGAGGATATTGCGCCCTGTCCGGTGCATATGGTCAGCGGCAATAATGATTTTTTCACGTCCGTGCCGGCCGAAAAAATCGTGGTCATTGGGCGGCATAAAATATTTATGACCCATGGCCACCGGTATGGGGTGAGTTTTGATACGATGCGTATCAAAGAAGTGGCAAGGGAGCATGGCTGCGATGTGGTATTCTTTGGACATACCCATCGGCCGGTCATTGACCTGGATGATGATGTTATTGCTGTGAATCCTGGAAGCA
>CATYEA010000234.1 GCA_958405355.1 uncultured Lachnospiraceae bacterium | reverse complement strand
AGAAGAATTTGGATATGTGCTTAAAGGTTCGGCCAAGCTGCATATCGGGAATAATGTCTATAAGATAAAAAGCGGTGAATCTTTTTATTTCCTGCCGGAGAAACAGCATTATCTGGAATCACGGCATGGAGTGACAGTACTCTGGGTGAGTTCCCCGCCTAGCTTTTAATATTTTTTGGTACTTAGGAGGAAAAAAAGTTGAGCAAAAAGCCATTGATCGACCTGGTGAATATTACCAAATCCTTTGATGACACCTGTGTTCTGGATGATCTGAACTTGTCTATCAAAGAGAATGAATTTTTAACATTACTTGGGCCTTCGGGATGCGGAAAGACAACAACGCTGCGAATTCTGGGCGGTTTTGTAACGCCGGATAAGGGCAGTGTCATTTTTGACGGGCAGGATATCACTCAGGTACCTCCGAATAAGAGGAATCTGAATACAGTGTTCCAGAAATATGCTCTGTTTCCACATATGAATATTGAGGAGAATATTGCTTTTGGGTTAAAGATCAGTCATAAGCCAAAGACTTATATTAAAGATAAGATTAAATATGCTTTGAAACTGGTAAATCTCCAGGGATATGAAAAGCGTATGCCGTCCTATCTGTCCGGCGGCCAGCAGCAGCGGGTCGCCATTGCCCGTGCCATTGTCAATGAGCCAAAAGTGCTTCTTCTGGATGAGCCTTTGGGAGCCTTGGATTTAAAACTGCGTCAGGACATGCAGTATGAGCTGATCCGGTTAAAAAATGAGCTTGGAATTACCTTTGTTTATGTAACCCATGATCAGGAGGAGGCTCTGACCATGTCGGATACGGTGGTTGTTATGAATCAGGGGTATATTCAGCAGATGGGAACGCCGGAGGATATTTATAATGAACCGGAAAATGCCTTCGTGGCTGACTTTATTGGTGACAGTAATATTATTGATGGCTTAATGGTCCGGGATGAATTGGTTGAGATTCTCGGGGTGAAGTTTGCCTGCGTGGATAAAGGCTTTGGAAATTATAAACCGGTGGATGTGGTCATCCGGCCGGAGGATATTATCCTTGGGAATCCGGGTGAGGGCTCCATGGATGGTGTAGTGAGCCATTTGATCTTTAAGGGCGTTCACTACGAGATGGAAGTTATGGCAAATGGTTTCGAGTGGCTGGTGCAGAGTACGGTGGCTCATGCAGTGGGCACTCCGGTAAGCCTTCGGGTAGACCCGTTTAATATTCAGATTATGAATAAACCGGAATCCGAAGATGAGAAAGCTGTGGCATTGGATGAATAAACGGAAACTTTTGACGGGTCCTTACCTGTTATGGGCGGTTGGATTTATTATATTGCCCTTATTGATGATTATCTATTATGGCCTGACATCTTCAGACGGCGGATTTACCCTTGAAAATCTTCTGGCTATCGGGGACCCGATTCATTATAAAGCGTTGGGCCAGTCATTGTTGATTGCCTTTGGCAGTACCTGTATAAGTCTGATTATTGCTTATCCATTAGCCTATATATTGAGCAAAAATCAGGGCAGCAAGAAGGGCATTATCATTATGCTTTTTATTCTGCCAATGTGGATTAATTTTCTGCTTCGTGTTCTGGCATTGCAGATGATTTTGGCAAATACCGGTATTTTAAATGGAATATTGAACTTTTTCGGATTGCCATCCCAGCATCTGCTTTATACCCGCACGGCGATTCTCATTGGAATGACTTATGATTATTTGCCGTTTATGATTCTGCCGATTTACAATGCCATGTGTAAGATAGACAGGGATCTGATTCATGCGGCGGCAGACTTGGGTGCCGGAAATAAGCTGATTTTCAGAAAGATTATTCTGCCGTTGTCCATGCCTGGCGTGATCAGCGGAATCATTATGGTGTTCGTGCCGAGTATTTCTGAATTTGCGATTGCAGATATTTTGGGTGGTTCAAAGATACTGCTCATTGGGAATGTCATTGAACAGGAGTTTTCTTTGACTAACAATTGGCATCTGGGCTCAGGACTCTCGATTGTACTGATGGTATTTATTTTCATTAGTATGGCGGTAATGAATAAAAACGATGCCGAAGGGGAGGGACAGATGATATGGTAAAACGATGGATTGAAAAATTCTATGTGGGACTTGTCCTTTTTATGCTGTATGCACCGATTGCGATTCTTATCGTCTGCTCATTTAATGCCTCAAAATCCCGTCGTGTATGGGGCGGATTTACCTTTCAGTGGTATATTGAATTGTTCCAGGATGAAGCGGTCATTGAAGCTGTTCGCACATCATTAATGCTGACAACGGTGGCGGCTGTTGTCGCTGTTTTGCTTGGAACATTGGCCAGTATCGGAATTACGGTTATGGGCCAGAAAAAACAGCAGGTGATTATGACTGTTACTAATATTCCGATGCTGAATGCGGATGTGGTTACCGGTATTGCTATTATGCTTCTTTTCGGACGGTTCTGGAATCTGGGATATTTTTCTATGCTGGCTGCTCATATTACATTGGGAGTGCCTTATGTAATTTTAAATGTTATGCCGAAGCTTCAGCAGACAAGTGTGAGTACCTATGAGGCAGCTCTGGATCTGGGCGCTTCACCGGTCTATGCGTTTATTAAGATTGTTCTGCCGGATATTATGCCTGGAATTTTTTCTGGATTTCTGTTGGCATTTACCATTTCACTGGACGATTTTGTGATTACTTATTTTACAAAGGGCGCCGGAATGAATACTATTTCCACCATGATCTATCAGCAGGTGCGCCGTGGTATTAATCCGAAAATGTATGCGCTGTCCACAATTTTATTCCTGTTGATTTTGCTTGTGCTCTGGGTTGCCAACCGGATATCGGCGAGACAAGTTCAGGAAACACGGGGATAGAAGGGAGACCACAGTGAAAAAGTTTAAAGTATATCTATGTTTGTTGGTGGCCAGCGGAGTACTTCTGGGAGGCTGCGGCGGTTCGGAGACTGAAAATGTAACCGATTCGGGAAATACGTTGGTTGTGTTTAACTATGGCGATTATATTGATTTTACCACTATTGAGATGTTTGAAAAGGAAACAGGGATTCGTGTGGAGTATGAGCAGTATGTGACTCCGGAGGATATGTATACAAAGTATCAGTCCGGAAATATTCCTTATGATTTAATCTGTACCTCGGATTATATGGTGGAAAAAATGATCCGCAATGGGGAAGCAAAAAAAATAGATACGGATTCTATGGAATATTATGATAATCTGGACCCGACTTACCTGGAGTTTTGCCAGGCCTTTGATGCGGAGAATGAATATGCAGTTCCTTATTTCTGGGGAACGGTGGGAATTCTCTATAATACGGAGCTGGTAGATGAGGAAGTCGACAGTTGGGACATTCTCTGGAATGAGAAATATGAGAACCAGATTATCATGGAAAACAGTATGCGGGATGCTTTTGAGGTTCCTTTAAAATGGAAGGGTAAGTCGTTAAATACGACGGATGAAGAGGAAC
>CATYEA010000233.1 GCA_958405355.1 uncultured Lachnospiraceae bacterium | reverse complement strand
AAGCTGCTTACTTCCGCCCGCCAGCTGGGACACACTGGATTTCAAAGTTTCCAATGTACCGCCCATAGCAGAAATACTTTCCGCCATACCGGACAAATTTTCCGAATAGGATTCAAGAATTCCCAGTTTTGCCGTCATATCACTAACGATGTCTTCGATGCCGTTGGCATCCACAGACAACTTCGGCACTTCAAAAGCTGGAATTTCGGTCAATTCTGCCGCTGCTGCCGCGACATAGCCCTGGGCCGCGGAAGATGTACCGCTCACATCAATGCCATCTACGGCTGCGGCCCGAATCCTGGCCTTTTCTTCGACTGAAAGCTGTTCGTCCGGAATGGAGGCCAGCGCCGTATCCAGGGCACTGCCCGCCTGTTCCTTTGCCTTTGCGTTGGCAGCCGCCTCCGCATCAGACAAATTCACCGAAGACAGATTGCTCTGCGCCGCCCCGACATTTTCCTGAACTGTCGTAACATAGGCCGCCGCACTTTCTGTGAAAGTCTGCATCTGAACAATGCTCTCCTGAATGGATACTAAAAATCCGGCAAGCTTTTCACCATCGGCCGCCAGGGCCTTGGCGGCTTCGGAAACAGCCGCTTGAGAAGCTTCGCCTGCAGCTGACCCTCCCTGCCCTGTGCCTGCTCCCGTCGGCAATGATATCTGAGCCAGCGCCCCATTCAAACTTTCAAGACCACTCTGAAGAGCCTCGGCGCCGCTTTGAAGAGCCTCTTTATTCTCGTTTAAGGCTGCCAGCCCCTCCGTCAGAGCATCAGAGCCATCCTTTACCGCAGTAACGCCTTTTATATATTCGGCCATATAGGTTTCAAAAGTTTTCATTCCGGAAAGAAACTCGGATGTTCCGGTAACAAGCTGACTTGAAGCATCGGTCAGGGTATCCATGTCGTCAATCAGTTCATCCACATCCTTCAAATCCTCCGTATCCATATCGGCAAAAGCTCCCGGCGTAACCACTGTGGCCGTGAATCCCAGTTCAAATTCAGACGCCTCCGCTGTGACCTCTACATATTCCGGTATAGATATGTCTTCCGTAGGACCATAGCTTTCCAATTTCAGACTATCGGCCAACCCCGGACTGGCATAACCGATGACAATATTATCATCTCCGCTGGTCATAACTTTACCATTGGTGACTTTAATGTTTGAAAATGTATCCGAAGGCAGAAACATCACCGAAAGTAATACAAAAGGTGTCTGCACATCCACCGTCTTGCCACCCACTGTCACTATTTCGGATGTATGATTTTTATAATCAAACCGAATACGGATTGAACCGCTCTTTCCGGCAATTTCCTCCGGCGCCACCTTTTCTCCATCCAGATAATAACTGATTTTCACAGAAACAGGAAGACTTTCACTGCTCTTACCTTTATAGGAAATGTCTTCGCCGTTATTTTCCCATAAAATCTTACCATCCGAATCCTGGGTAAATTCTTCATCCCCTACCATATTTTTAATATCGCTGAGGTTCGAATAATCCGGAAGTTCTTCACCATTATTTCTGTTTTTCAACACAGTTTCCACGGAAATATCCTGAACATTGCCCTCCGCATCAGCTTTTACATAAACCGTTTCTGTTTTATCCTTTTGGCTTCCCTCCGCACTTTCCTGTGCCCGGACTTCCATCGCAGAAAATGACTGTCCAAAAATAAGAATACCAGCTAAAAGCACTGCCACTATTTTTTTCATTTCTCTACCTCCACACTTTTTGCACTATACATCATTCAACATTTTTCAGTGCTTCATCCATAGGCACCTTTCGTATCTTCAAAAATTCCAATGCGGCCACCACCGAATAAGTTCCTATGCCTATGGCAATCATTTTCACATAGAGAAGCGGATCCACATAAAAAGGAATCCACCCGGAAATACTGCTCATCATGATGACCCGGAATAAAAACATCATAATCTGATACTCAATCGGCAGGCTGATCAGTAAAAACAAAATAACGACAATCGTTGTCGAGACAATATACAGCCGGCTAATTTCCCCGTCCGAATATCCCAAAATCTTTACCATGGAAATAGACTGGGCATTTTTTTCAATAATAATCTTTGACAGCAGATAGATTAAAACCATAAAAATGATAATGGCAAAACCATCGACAAGAAGCATCATGCTTCCCATAGATACATCCAACTGTCTGGAAATTTTGGTCAAAGCCTCCAAATCAATGACAGAGCCGATATATTTACTGTCAATATCCGTAATTTCCGTATTTGACAAATAGCCGCTGAAATAATCTTTATCCAAATCAAAGGTTTCATTCAGCATGGCCTGATTCATGAATACAGCCAATGCCCCCTCATAATCATAAATATCCGTCACTGTAAATTCATACAGCGTATCTTCATAAGCTTCTTTCAGTTGTATCGTATCCCCCGGACGGATTCCGAATTTTTCCGAATATGCCGAAGATATATACACCTGTGAATCCGAAACATCCACCGGAATATATCGGCTGTCTTTATCGATACCATAAAGCATAACAGATTCGCTCTTGTAAACCCCATCCAGTGTATTCAAAGAATAGGCGCTGAACTTTTCAGCTTCCTCATTTTCCGTTTCCACATCACGGGCAAACTGCATCATTGCCAGAAGGCTTTCCAGCTTATGTTCTTCATCCATGGCATCCAAAGGAACCTGCAGAATATATTGATAATTACAAAGCAGGTTGTTTTCCATTTCCTCCTGATAATGATCCAGCACCGCCGGAAATAAAAGTCCGAACATAAGCAGCAGATTGGCGAAAATAACGCCGATAAACAAAATAATATAGTTATTCATATTCTGGAAAATAACTCTCAGACGAAACCGCTGGAAAAATCCCATCTTCGGACTTAATCGGACAGCTCGTTTCTGCTTTCTCCGGCTCAGATCCCGGCGTAAAAATTTCAGCGGCGACAATGTCATTTTATATTTAAGAATGACAAAGTTAATGGCAATCATCATCAGAACCGGCACGACAGTCGTCATAAGAAAAGCTTCCCCATTCCAGATGGTCACATAGGTCGGCAGACTATAACTTCCATAATACATGGACACACAGACATTTTTAAACACCGTATAGCCAAGAATATTTCCTGCCACGGCCCCTACTAATGTCACTAATAAAGGCATAGCCATATAATGCCGGATAAGTTCATTACACGTATATCCCGAAGCCCTCAGGGTTCCGATGACATTCGCTTCCTTATTAATGGTATTGCTGGTCGTAATGCCAAAAACAAAGGCCATGATTGCAATAACAATATAAAGCAGAGCAACCATCATCGCCCTGTCGCCGCCCATATCTTCACCGGTAAACTGGATGGCCTGATTTAAATAACGGGGTACATAATCCTCAAGAGAAGCCTCACTGCTGATGACCTTCATCAAATCCTCGGACATCTGTTTTTCTTCCGCATCATCCACAGGTTCCTGCTCATATTTCCAGGAATAACTGAAACTAAATTCATCATCGCTAAAACCATTAAATTCATCCTCTGTAACTACAGAAACACCGAATTTCACC
>CATYEA010000232.1 GCA_958405355.1 uncultured Lachnospiraceae bacterium | reverse complement strand
TTGTTCCACACGGCCCACAACAGCCACAACAAACTCAGCACGAAGTTTTTCGCCTTTGGCAAAGTTTTCACTTCCGGCATCCGCTTCTTCAAAAATAATCTGGAGAAGACCGCTGCGGTCTCTTAAATCGACGAAAATAATACCGCCCTTATTCCGGCTTTTCTGTACCCAGCCCATTACGGTAACAACTTCGCCCACATTGGCGCTGTCAAGCTCCGCACAGCGGTGGGTTCTCTTTAATCCCTTCATTGATTCAGACATTTTTATTCTCTCCTTATGATTAATCCTTATAGATTTTTCTGAAATTATTAAAGCCTTCATTTTCAAGCTTTGTAATCTGCTGTTTGACATTCTTACGCATCGGCTGAATCGTAACGACAGCGCCGTCCTCTCGCAGCGCCTTTGCTTCCTTAAATAAAGCAATCTTTTTATCCAGCGGAACATCTTTAGCAATTAAAATGGCCAGATTCTCTGCGCCAATCTTAGCTCCGTCATCCATTTTATCTTTTAAAATGGTAATAATACGTTCAAATCCGATGGAAAATCCTGTGGCATGTACGTCCTGTCCACTGAATTTACCAATCATTTTATCATATCTTCCGCCGCCGGCAATCGAAAAATTATAGCCGTTAATGCTGACTTCAAAAATCGGACCGGTATAATAGCCCATACCCCGGACAAGGGTCGGGTCGAAAGAAATCGTAACCTTGTCGGAAATCATCGCTTTGGCACAGGAAATAATTTCCTTAATATTATTAATCACAGACGCATCCAGGAAGGCTTCATCGATATTTTTGCAGAATTCCTCACAGTCAATGGCTTCGGTAGCCTTATATACGGAAAGATAACGCTCTACGATATCTTCTGCATAGCCATTCTCGACTAACTCTGCATGGATACCATCCAAACCGATTTTATCAAATTTATCCAGAGAAATCAAAACCGATGGAATTTCTTCTTCCTTAAATCCGGCCTGTAATGCGATGGCCGACAATATCCGGCGGTCATTAATGTGTATCGTAAATTCTGAAATGCCCACCTCGGCAAAAATCTGGGACAGCATATCTGAAGTTGCTGCAATCAGCTCGATCTCGGCCAGATTCGTCTCGTCACCAAGAATATCGATATCACACTGGGTAAATTGACGGAAACGGCCTTTCTGCGGCTTGTCTGCCCGCCATACATTACCAATCTGCAATGCCTTAAATGGTGTCGGAAGATTTTCTTTATTATTTGCATAATATCTGGCAAGAGGTACTGTCAGATCGTAGCGCAGACCATTATCCGCATATTCCTGGCTTCCGGAATCG
Organism: uncultured Lachnospiraceae bacterium; assembly: GCA_958405355.1. Taxonomy (GTDB): domain Bacteria; phylum Bacillota; class Clostridia; order Lachnospirales; family Lachnospiraceae; genus Frisingicoccus. The sequence goes on along the minus strand of CATYEA010000232.1, from coordinate 2,227 downwards.
ATGGCCCGCTGTAAATCGGCACCTCTTTTCATTACTTTAAAAATAAGCTTTTCATTATCGCCACCCTGTTTGGATGTCAGGTTCTCAATATGTTCCATTACGGGTGTCTCTATCTGCATAAAACCATATTTTGCATAACTCTCTTTGATCATGCCCAACACATGCTCGCGCATGCGCATATCTGCCGGCAGCATATCACACATTCCCTTAACAGGCGTCTTAATAAATTTCATCGCTTTTACTCCTTTTCATCAGATACGTACTATTATATCGCAAGAAAATCGGCATATCAAGACCGTATTCCGCACATTAATCCATCCCTGAATCGACAATTTCAAGCATTTGGCTCTTACGCGTATATTTATAGACGTGTTCCGACAGAATCTCCTCCGGCAAAACGACCTGACGGTTTGCATCCCTCACCATAGCCTCTAATACACTTATTTCCCCGGCTGAGGCTTCTGTAAGAACAAGCCATTCGTGAATACTGCTTGGAAGCAATATCAAATCCGAATTTTTCTCTGCTGCAAACTTCTCCAGCACATCCGTATAAAAGACAACCGATGCTCCCTGTATCCGAAGTTCATTACTGATGATATAAATCTCCGGCATATCCTCCGCATGTCCGCTAAAAAGTTTCTGATACTCTTTTTCCGCATTCTCCAGCGCCTTATCCATATCCACCTTCGCAGTTTCTAAAAATTCCTCCATAATAAAGCCTTTGATCACATCACTCATCGGCTCGACCACCGGCGGCAGTTCTTTCCTTGAATTTTCCCCGGCCTGTCGGAACATTTCTTCCGGTGACATATCCCACTGCTTTAACATATCCCATGTCACTCGATGTGCCGTCATTTCCCTAGGCGTCATATGAATAAGCTGACTGCAGCTCACCGCCAGATCCATATGCCGGATATATGGCCCCTTTTCCAGGATATCTTTATGGCGTTCATAATTCTCTGCCTGTACAAATAGTATATTTTTCGTTATAAACCCTTCCTCTCTGTATGCTGCATCAGGTTAAAACCTGGCGCACGATATTCATCTTAAAAATATGGAATTCGTTTCGGAACTGAAACGTTTTGAAATGTACACCTGATACGATATATCATAAAAGATGTTTTTATTATAGCACACAGAAAATGAAGCGCAATTCAAATCCATCGATGGGTTTCGACAATATTCATAAAATGAAAAACTGCCCTCTGCCGACGCTTACGCGCCTTGGGAACAGCAGAGGACAGCTCGTAAATGGCAAGGGCAGGATTCGCCCAAATCCTATTTTACTACAAAGCTAAAGATTTGTATAGCCCATAAGATATTTATCCACAATTTTCGACACTTCACGACCTTCATGAATTGCCAAAACGACAAGGGACTGGCCCCGGTGCATATCTCCGGCAACAAAAACCTTCTCTTTGCTTGTCTTATAATCCCCCGGTGCGGTGGCTACATTGGTCCGTCCGTCCACATCCACACCAAAGGCCTTGGTAACATATTCCTGACTTCCAAGGAAACCGGCAGCAATAAGCACCAGATCCACATCTTCAATATATTCACTGCCCGGAACCTCACACATATTCATGCGTCCGGTTTCCGGATCTTTTTTGAATTCCAATTTGACAAGCACAGCTTTGCATACATTGCCTTTTTCATCAGCGATAAATTCTTTGACCGTCGTCTGATAAACCCGAGGGTCATGACCAAATACGGCAATACTTTCTTCCTGACCATAATCTGTCTTACAGATTTTCGGCCACTCCGGCCATGGATTATTATCCGCCCGGGTGTCTGGTGCTTTCGGCATCATCTCTAACTGGATGACAGAAGCCGCACCGAGACGAATGGAAGTTCCAACACAGTCATTACCCGTATCGCCGCCGCCGATAACCATAACCTTTTTATCTTTCACAGCCGGAATCTTTCCGTCCTGGAGTCCGGAGTTTAAAAGGCTCTTTGTGACCATGGTCAGATAATCCACGGCAAAATAAATGCCTTTGCTTTCCCGTCCCGGCACTTTAATATCGCTTGGATTTGAAGCACCGCAGGCACGAATGACCGCATCATATTCCCGCAGAAGCCGGGCCGGTTTTATATCAATGCCTACATTTGTATTTGTAACAAACGCTACACCTTCAGCTTTCATAATGTCCACACGGCGGTCTATGACCTGTTTTTCCAGTTTCATATTCGGGATTCCGTACATCAGAAGTCCGCCTACCCTGTC
>CATYEA010000231.1 GCA_958405355.1 uncultured Lachnospiraceae bacterium | reverse complement strand
TTCAGATAAATCGTTCCCAATCCCTGTTCGGACAAATCCATTAATACAAGATTTTCAATATCCTCGATGCTGCCCAGCTTATCGCCGACACGAACCATATAATCCCGGCCATCCTCGGTAACATACCCGGCCGGCATGGAAAAATTCTGGGCTGTCAAAATACCTTTGACCATATCTACGGTCAATATCTTACGGATATCCGAACTTTCCAGGGTTGAATCCCGTGTTTCGTCAAGCTGGCTCTGAGCCTGTTCAATCTGGCTTTCACCCATGGCAAGCTGGGCCTGGGCCGTACTCATTTCCACAGTGGCCAATGCCTTATTTTTACTTAATTCTGCCGCTGCCTGGGTAAGGGTTTTCTTTCCCGAAGCTACTTCTTCCTCAGCCTGGGCAATAGCCGCTTTTCCCTGCTCAATAGCCGCCTTTCCGGTGGCAATCTGGGTCCGCAGCTCGTCCAGGGATTCACTCTGGGATGTAAATGTCTCTTTTAATACGGCAAGCTCCGCCAGCTTCACTGCCACATCCTTCGCCACTTCGGTAAACTCGGAAATCGAAGCATCTATCTGAGCCAATTCTGCCGGTATCTGCTCTTTACGTGTTTCAATCTCTGAAATCTTGGACTGAACCTCTGCCAGTTGAGTTTTCAATGTTTCAAGCCGTACCTCATCTTCCTCAGAAATATTTTCCTTACCCTGAAGTTCATCAATGGAGGCCTGCAGACTGTCCAAAGTATTTACCAAGGCATTGTAGGCCGCCTGGCCTTCCTCTGATTCCAGAGCAGCTTTCTCCGCTTCTAAAGCGGCTTTTTTCGCCGTAAGCTCCGCTGCCTGGGCCGCATACTGTTCAGCCAGAGCATTTAACTCACTTTCCTGTGTAAGAAGTCCCTGATACTCCTCTTCCGCCTTTGTTAAAATGCTTTCCATCTGAAGCAGTTCGGCTTCCTTATCTTCAAGTTGAGCCTTTTTTATGGCAATTTCATTATCACCCTTTGCAAGCTCTGACTGGGCTGTCGAAATCTGACTCTCCGCACCGGCCAACTGCTCTGCAGCCGCCTGCTTACCACTCTCCAACTGGGCTTTACCGCCCTCCAGCTCCGACTTGGCTGAATCTATTTCATCCTGGGCTTCGTCAAATTTCTCATTGATCTTCCCTGTCAATTTATTATTCAATTCTGCAATTTTTTCCTCATCTAGAAGAACCTGTACAGAAGACTCAATTAATCCGGAAGCGGACACAGACGCAACGCCGTCCATGCTGTTAATATCCGGACTGATTTTCTCATTATAAATCTTGCTGACTTCCTCCGTTGTCATCCCCTCGCCGGAAACAGCCGCCATCATGACCGGCATCATATCCGGATTAAGCTTCATAATAATCGGCGTTCCGACCTCATCCGGCCAGTAAGAACCAATCAAATCCAGATTTTCCCGCATTTCGATCGTTACTGAATCCATATTGGCATCCGTATTAAATTCGAGAATGACCAGCGAATAATTTTCACTGGATGTGGAACTGATATGTTTAATATTGCTCACCGTCGCCATGGACGACTCGATGGGCCCGGTCACAACCGTTTCTACTTGTTCCGGGCTTGCTCCCTGATAGGTTGTCATTACAATCGCATAGGGGAGATTCATACTTGGCAGTAAATCTGTTGATAATTTTGTAAAGGCTACAAAACCGAGGATAATAACAATAATGACTCCCACTACGACTGTATAAGGTCTTTTTACACTAAATCGTGACATTTTTCGTCCTCCTTCTGCTGCTTATTCTAGTCTGTCTTTCTTTTCCGTCCGACCAGTCGGTCGGAATTTGTATTTGATTATACCACCATAGTTTCAAAAACACAACCTGTTAATACTGGAGTATAACGCCAAAAGCGGAACTAATTCACTAAAAATCAGTTCCGCCATCTCATCTTTCGTATATTCATTTTCTTATTTCTCCAAAAGCTTTAAATATTTCTCATGTTCATCTTCCGGAATATCAAGCATTGTCAAGGCTTTTTCAAGTGGCCATCCTGTCTGCTTCATCAGATTTCTGATTGACGCAAGAATCCCATCGGTCATTCCGGCCTCGTGGCCCTCACTTAAGCCCTCTTCGCGTCCTTCAATACGCGCCTCTGCCAACTCTTCCCACAACCGCATATACTTCACACCCACTTCCTGACTGCCTTTAAGCATCTCAATCTGGGATGCAAGCTCCTGTACACGCGCATCTTCGATGACCTTACCATACCTCTCTGGTGCCTCCGCATAATGAAGAAATTCCACAAGCCCTCTTGGGACCTCATCGTCATTTCTTCCGCGGGTATTTAAAAATATCCGAACTGCCCCGTCCTCCATCGGGAGCCCTGGAACCTCATCGCAGGTCATTCGAAACGTGTATACATACTTGTTTTCCCCAAACAAGTCAAATGGCGCAATAAAAATGACATAGACATCATTCATCTTTCCAAAATCCAGGTCTCCCGGTTTCAAAAGATTGACATCGATAGCCGACTGATACAGACGGCTCCGCCGCAGCAAAAACCGTTTCCCTTTGTTCTCTTTCTGGGCCTCCGCATCATAGACGATGTCATTCTCATCAAAAGCCAACAGGTCCAGACGCACCGCCCGAGAATCATAAAAAGGCTCTAACGTCTTTTCAGCGGCCCCATATCGGAGCCGGCTAATCTCCCGGTCACTAAAAATGATAGACAGGATATTCTGACATATCTCCGGGTCACTCATCGCCGTATCAAAAAGAAAACGGTCCAGTAATGTCAGATCTTTTAATGGCTTGCGCACTTGTTTTTGTTCTTGTCTGTTCCCCAATAAATTTCCTCCTTCATCGTAGCATATTTTTTTATGTAAGACAAGGATATGCTATCACAAATCCATTGTGGATTCTGTCAGAACCGGTTGTCGAATCCTTATTTTTTATCGACAGACAAAAGTCCCGGGCCACACGATTTCGCGTTTTCCGGCCCGGGAGATCATTTTGTCTTATATTCAGATATGTTTCACGGCCTCCGCAATCATATTTACGGTCCCATCAATACCAAACATGGAGCTGGAAATGGACATATCATAGGATGCACTCCGTCCCCATTTGGCTTCGCTGTAATAATTATGATAACTTGCCCGCCGTTTATCAATTTTATTCATCAGGCTCTCGGCCCGCTTTTTATCAATCTTCTGGCGTTTCATAATCCGCTCTACCCGATCAGCTTTGTCTGCATGAATGAAAACCGACAGTACATTTTCCTGATTTTCCAGAACCGACTCAGCACAGCGCCCGATAAAAATACATGAACCTTCCGCCGCCAATTTTCGGATTGTGCGGCTCTGCATAATAAACAGACTGTCATTGGTCAGATAATCCATGGATGTGATCATTGCCGCATCCGCCGTCGGATTGCCTGAACAAAATCCGTTTAAAAGCCAGCTTGTCCGTTTTTCATCTGCATTTTCAAACAGAGACTGGGTCAGGCCGGAATCGATGGCTGTCTGTTTTAATAACACTTTATCGTAACATGGTATCCCCAATTTTTCT
>CATYEA010000230.1 GCA_958405355.1 uncultured Lachnospiraceae bacterium | reverse complement strand
TTTCATAACCATATTCGATAATTCCATGTTCATTTTCCTTAACAGAAACAGGAAGCCCGTTAATATTACAGGTACAGGCCGCCTCACAAAGGGCCGGACACACTCTGGATGTAAATTCCGGGAAATTATTCGTCTTTTTCAGACGTTTCAGCGCCCGTTCCCAGTTTCCTCTATAAATCAAGTCGTTCCACTCCGGAATCAGATTGTTCAGAGGACAGCCGGAGGCCATGCCCCCGATCATCTGTCCATACTGACAGAACGGCACACCGCAGTCCATGCACCGCGCACCCTGTGTCTGCTGGCATTCTTTGCTCAGAGGAATATGGAATTCATCAAAATTTTTAATCCGTTCTTCAGGGGCAATGGCCGTACTGTTCTGTCTTTCATAGTCCATAAATCCTGTTGGTTTTCCCATGACGTCTTACCTCCTATCCTCTCTTATTGGCATAAAATGCTTCAATCTGTGCCTGGTCAACGCTTAAACCTTTTTCTTCCATATGAGCAATGGCTGTCTGCATCTTACTGTAATCATGTGGAAGAACTTTTTTAAATTTCGGCAGATAATCTACAAAATTATCCAAAACCTTTTTACCCATTTCTGAACCGGTAGCCTCCACATGTTCCGTGATCATTTCCTTTAATTCCTGAACATCATACTTGGAAGTTACAGCTTCCAGCGAAACAAGTTCTTTATTCACTCTTGTGTAGAAGTCACTCTTTTCATCCAAAACATAGGCAATACCGCCGCTCATACCGGCCGCAAAGTTCTTTCCTGTACCGCCGAGAATAACAACTCTTCCTCCGGTCATATATTCACAACCATGGTCACCGACACCTTCAACGACCGCCAAGGCACCGGAATTACGTACACAAAAACGTTCACCGGCCACGCCATTGATAAAGGCTTTACCGCTGGTCGCTCCATAGAGAGCCACGTTGCCGACGATGATATTTTCATGCGGTTTGAATTTAATATTCTTCGGCGGAGCCAATGTCAGCTTTCCGCCGGACAAGCCCTTACCAAAATAGTCATTGCTGTCACCGATCAGATTCAATGTCAGTCCCTTTGGAATAAAGGCACCGAAGCTCTGACCGCCGCTGCCATTACATTTTACAACAAAGGTATCGTCTTCCAGTGTATCATGATACCGTTTTGTAATCTCCGAACCAAAAATGGTTCCAAGCGAACGGTCCGTATTTTTTACGTTAATTTCAATTTTCTTTTTCTTCTTATTATGAAGGGCCGATTTAAATTCTTTCATCAGCACCTGCATATCCAATGTCTTTTCCAGCTCAAAATCATAAACCTGGGCCGGATCAAATTTCATGCCTCTGTCCGTATCCAGATATGGATTATTAATGATGGCCGACAGATCAATCTTATCTGCCCATTTGCCTGCTGCATGCTCTTTCACCTTCAGCAGATCACTCCGGCCAACCAGTTCATCCACCGTGCGTACACCCAGTTTGGCCATATATTCACGAAGCTCCTGGGCTACAAAGTGCATAAAGTTGATGACATATTCCGGTTTTCCTTTGAATCGTTTACGAAGCTCCGGATTCTGTGTGGCTACACCGACTGGACAGGTATCCAGATTACATACACGCATCATCACACAGCCCATGGTTACCAGCGGTGCTGTCGCGAAACCAAATTCCTCTGCACCGAGCATGGCTGCAATGGCCACATCCCGTCCGGTCATCAGTTTTCCATCAGTTTCCAGACGAACTTTCGAACGCAGATCGTTCATGATCAATGTCTGATGGGTCTCGGCCAGGCCAAGCTCCCATGGAAGCCCTGCATTGTGAATGGATGTTCTAGGAGCAGCGCCCGTACCGCCGTCATAACCGGAAATCAGGATAACCTGTGCCCCAGCCTTAGCTACACCGGCAGCAACGGTGCCGACGCCGGCCTCGGATACCAGTTTGACAGAAATCCGTGCATCCCTGTTGGCATTTTTGAGGTCATAGATCAACTGGGCCAAATCCTCGATAGAATAAATATCATGGTGCGGCGGCGGAGAAATCAGAGAAACCCCCGGTGTGGAATGTCTCGTCTTTGCGACCCAAGGATATACCTTGCCGCCCGGCAGATGTCCGCCTTCACCCGGTTTTGCACCCTGAGCCATTTTAATCTGAATCTCATTGGCACTGACAAGGTAACGGCTGGTTACACCAAAACGTCCGGAAGCTACCTGTTTGATTGCAGAACATTTATTTAATCCATCTTTGCCGATCGTCAGACGTTCCAGGCTCTCACCGCCCTCGCCGCTGTTGGATTTGCCGTGAATCTTATTCATGGCAATGGCCAGAGTCTCATGGGCTTCCTGAGAAATAGAACCATAGGACATGGCACCGGTCTTGAATCGCTGAACAATCGAATCCACACTTTCAACTTCTTCAATCGGCACACCGTTTTCCGGATAATTAAAGTCCATCAGACCGCGCAGATTCATTGTACGGGACTCATCATTAATCGCGGCACTGTACTCTTTAAAGAGGTTATAATCACCGCGGCGGGTTGATTCCTGGAGAAGATGAATGGTATTCGGGTCATAAAGATGTTCTTCCTTACCGCTGCGGAACTTATGACTTCCTGAGCTGTCCAGAGACAGATCAATTCCAAGATCCAACGGATCAAAGGCTTTTGAATGAAGGAAGTTTACTTCTTTTGCAATATCATCCAGGCCAATACCGCCGATACGGCTGACCGTATTTGTAAAGTATTTATCAATAACATCTTTATTTATACCGATGGCTTCAAAAATCTGAGAGCCCTGATAGGACTGAATCGTTGATACGCCCATCTTGGAGGCAATTTTTACAATGCCGTGAAGCACAGCGTCATTATAATCGTTGACGGCCGCATAGTAATCCTTATCCAGCATATTGGAATCGATCAGCTCTTTGATAGATTCCTGAGCCAGATACGGATTGATGGCTGAAGCACCATAACCAAGCAATGTGGCAAAATGATGAACTTCTCTCGGTTCCGCACTCTCAAGAATCATTGCTAACGCCGTCCGTTTTTTCGTCCGTACAAGATAATGTTCCAGTGCTGAAACGGCCAGCAGAGACGGAATAGCCACATGGTTTTCATCTACACCTCTGTCGGAGAGAATCAGCATATTCACCCCATCACGGTAAGCCCGGTCCGCTTCGACAAACATATGGTCAATCGCTTTCTCAAGGGATGTATTTTTATAGTAAATAATCGGAATGGTCTGGACTTTGAAGCCCTCCACATTCATATTTTTAATTTTCAATAAATCTGTATTGGTCAAAATTGGGTTTTTGATTTTGACTACTTTACAGTTTTCTTCTTTTTCTTCCAAAAGATTTCCTTCCGGTCCGATATAAACCGAGGTGGATGTGACAACCTCCTCACGAATCGCATCGATCGGAGGATTGGTTACCTGGGCAAAACGCTGTTTAAAATATTTAAACAATGGCTGATGCTTTTCCGATAATACCGGCAGAGGACTGTCAATACCCATGGCTGCAATCGGCTCTGTACCGCTCTGGGCCATCGGCAAAATAGAAGTTT
>CATYEA010000229.1 GCA_958405355.1 uncultured Lachnospiraceae bacterium | reverse complement strand
ACAAACAGAAACCAAAACTGCCTCAAACCATCACCAATGTCATCCGGTGCAAAAATCCCCGGTGTATTTCAACGGTAGAACAGGAACTGCCTCAGATCTTCAAATTGACCGATGCAGAGACACGAACCTATCGCTGTATTTACTGTGATGAAAAATTTGATTCAAAATAAAATACAGAATTAACACAAGACCGGCTTTCGAAACTTCCGAAAGCCGGTCCCCTTATTTTTATCAAATATTTTATTCTACAACTTTAAACTCGTCTTTACCGACACCGCAGATCGGACATACCCAATCTTCCGGTAAATCTTCAAAAGCTGTTCCTGGTGCGATACCGTTATCCGGATCACCTACAGCCGGGTCATAAACATAGCCGCATGGTTCGCATTCATAAGATTTCATATTCTGCCTCCTTATTCTGTCTTACCAGTATTAATGTGTCCAAAATCAGGCTTTCCAAAGCCCATGAAGGTTGCAGTATGCATAAGCAGCAACTACTTTATCTCCTTCAACCAATGCAAATTCTGCACTTGGAGCTTCTTCCGGTTTTAAATCTACTTTCTGATAGCCTTTTTCTGTTTCGAGAACAATCCACTCAATATAGTGTTCAGCCATCATTGGATGAGTTACACTGCCAACTTCAACAGTAACTTTCTGTCCTTCCTGTTTGATTACAGGCACATGTTTTTCAACAGCGGCGTCTGTTGTTCCAGGAACCAGTTCAACCATTTTCTGTCCACAGCACATTACCGGTACTCCTGCATTTTTTGCATATGTAATAATATTTCCACAATGTTCACAAACATAAAATTTCATATCATATTCCTCCTAAATATCTCTTTTTTATTTTATAATTTTATTATACTTAATTTTCTATAAATTTCAGTTGCATTTGCAACTTTTTATTATTTATGTTATAATCTACATAAAAATTTCGGAGGTATTCCCATGGACAACATTCATGTTTTTGACAACATTTCTGATGACGAACTGGAAAGCATGATGGGTTGTTTTAAATCCCAGATCAAAACCTTTCCAGCTCATAAACAGCTTCTATCATCTTCCAAAGATACAGATCAGATTGGTGTTCTTCTCTCCGGTGAGGCCGATTTAATCAAGTATGATTATGACGGCTATCGAAGCATTATAGAACATTTATCCGAACAGGACATCTTCGGCCATCTCCTGCTCCAGCCTTTTAACGAAACGCCTATAGAAATCGTGTCCTGCACGAATTGTCAGGTTCTCTATTTCGACTATGCGTGTCTTATCAAACGCTGTGTCCATGCCTGTACCCACCACAGTATACTGGTCAATAATGTACTCCAGATTTTCTCTGTAAAGACCCGGCAGCTTCATGCCCGTCTGGATATTCTGAGCCAGCGTTCCATCCGGGGCAAGCTTTTAACTTATTTCCGACATCTGGCCTACGAACATCATTCAAACAGTTTCACCCTGCCATTTACCCTGAACTCCATGGCCGATTATCTGTTCATCGACCGAAGCGCCATGCTCCGGGAAATGAAGAAGATGCGGGATGAAGGCATTATTCAATCGAAGGGGCGTCAGATAACACTTCAACTCCGTGAATAAAATCCATAAATTCCTGTCCGGTAATCGTCTCTTTTTCAAGCAGGTAATTTGCCGATTTTTCCAGAACAGCTTTGTTCTCTGTGAGGATGTTCACTGCTTTTTGATAAGCCTCCTCCAGAAGCTTCCGGACAATCTCATCAGCCTTGACCATCGTCTCATCAGCACAGGTCTTTACCGGACGGCCATCCATATACTGGCTGCCCGGAATCTCCAGGCCCATCATGCCAAATTCTGACGACATGCCGTACATCGTTACCATCTTCCGCGCCAGATCGGTCGCTTTTTCAATATCATTGGACGCTCCGGTAGTAATACTGCCGAATTCGACCTCTTCTGCGGCCCGTCCGCCCAGATAGGTTACCAACTCATCCAACATTTCCTGCTTTTTCATAAGAAAACGTTCTTCTGTCGGCATCTGCATCGTATATCCCAGCGCCCCCGATGTTCTAGGAATAATCGTAATTTTCTGAATCGGCTGGGTATCTTTCTGTTTAGCTGCCACAAGGGCATGACCGATTTCATGGAAAGCTACAATCTCCCGTTCCTCACGGCTCATAATATGATTCTTTCTCTGCTGTCCGGCAATGATCACTTCAACAGATTCAAACAAATCCTCCTGACTGATCAGTTTTCGGTTCATTCGAACGGCTCTCAGTGCGGCTTCATTGACAATATTGGCCAAATCTGCACCGGAAGCTCCGGACGTAGCCAGGGCAATGGCATCCAGATTTACACTTTCATCCAGTTTGACCTTCCGGCAATGAACTTTCAAAATATCGATACGTCCCTGTTTATCCGGCTGGGTAACGCTGATTGTCCGGTCAAAACGTCCCGGACGGCGGAGCGCCTTATCAAGGACTTCCGGACGGTTCGTCGCCGCGAGAACAACGACCGCTTTACTGTCATCAAAGCCATCCATTTCAGTCAGCAGCTGATTCAGGGTCTGTTCTCTCTCATCATTGCTGCCAAGCTGATTATCACGGCTCTTACCGATGGCATCAATCTCATCAATGAAAATAATGCACGGTGATTTGGCTTCCGCCTGCTTAAACAAATCACGGACACGGGAAGCGCCCATGCCGACGAACATTTCTACAAAATCCGAACCGGCCAGCGAAAAGAACGGTACTCCGGCTTCTCCGGCCACAGCCTTAGCAAGCAAGGTCTTACCTGTTCCCGGAGGTCCGACAAGCAGTGCGCCCTTCGGAAGCTTCGCTCCGATCTCCCGGTATTTCTCCGGATTATTTAAATAGTCTACAATCTCCATCAGAGATTCCTTAGCCTCATCCTGTCCGGCCACATCTTTAAATGTCACCTTCGGTCCCTCAGCCACATATTCTTTGGCACGGCTTTTTCCCATGCCGCCGATACCGCCCATGCCGCCCATGGAACCCATACTCTTTGCCGCCTTGCGGGACAGCGCTGACAGAAACCAGAAAGCCAGCAACAGCGGAATAACCCAGGATAATAAGGTACTCATGATTGAGGAAGTCTGGGTCGGAATTTCCGAATTCACATCCACCCCATACTCTTCCATCTTTTCTGCCAATGAAGTATCTGACGACACAATGCCCGTATAGTAGGCCTGTATTAATCCCCGGCCTGTGTCCTTATCACTCGGATAAATGAATATCTGACTTCCGGCCTCATCAATGCTGATGGCCTCAACCTTGCCTTCCTTTGCCATCTCCATAAATTCACTATAACTGATCTGCTTTGTCGCTGTATCTTTGACAAAATTGTTCATACAACTGTTGAACAGCATCGTCATCACCAGGCCAAGCAAAAAAATCATCATCAATTTATCAATGGAAGGGCCGCTCTGACCCGTTGGCGTCCCATTACTCTGTCCACTTCCTCCGGGCTGTCTGTTTCCCTGAGGCGGCGGTCCTGTTTTCTTGATTTCCGGTCCTCCGTTTTCACTCATATTGCATCCTCCTTTGAAGTTGTTAGCACTCAATTTATCC
>CATYEA010000228.1 GCA_958405355.1 uncultured Lachnospiraceae bacterium | reverse complement strand
ACGGATCTGGATCGAGTGGTTGTCATTGAGAATGTCTGCTTTTCTGATCCGTGGAGCCGGAAAAGCTTTGAAGATTCTTTAGAAGAGCCGGCGGCCCATTTGTTAGTGATGACCGGAGAAGAATCCGGCGGAGAGGATGACCGGGAGACGGTTATCGGATATTGCTGTTTGTATCATATGTTGGATGAAGGGGAAATCGTTAATGTGGCGGTTGCTCCGGAATATCGGCAGAAGGGGTACGGGGCAGCGTTGGTTCGTGAGCTGATGGAATTGGGAAGAACGCTTGGTGCAGAACGCTTTTTTCTGGAAGTTCGGGCAGGCAATACAGCGGGAAAGTGTTTGTATGAAAGTCTGGGGTTCGAAGCCTGCGGGATAAGAAAAGGATTTTATTCAAGTCCCCGGGAGGATGCTGTATTAATGGTGTGGCAGCAGGAGAATGTCTGCCAGTAATCTCCTATGTATTAAGCCGGATAGATTTTGTATAATAAAGCCGAAACCTGACGACAGAGTTATGCAAAGGAGTAAATCATGGAAAAAAATACAAAAATTTGTCATTGCTGCGGTCGTGCGATTGGACAGGAAGATTATGTGCATATTGAAAAGGTCTGGGGATATTTTTCCAGAGAGAAAGATGGCCAGAAGCATGTCATCGATCTATGTGAAGATTGCTATGACCGATGGATTCAGGACTTTAAGCATGCTCCGGAGATTTTGGAAACAACGGAACTTATGTAAAACAACGAGTCAAGTAGATGGCGTCGGTTTTACTGTGATTGTATATTAGCATAAAGAGGGAAAAGTATGTTGGATTTGTGTTTGTTGGGAACAGGAGGGATGATGCCGCTGCCTTATCGGTGGCTCACATCACTGATGCTCCGTTATAATGGAAGCAGTCTTTTGGTGGACTGTGGGGAGGGCACTCAGATAACAATCCGGGAAAAAGGATGGAGTTTCCGGCCGCTGGATGTCATTTGTATTACCCATTTTCACGGCGACCATATCAGTGGACTTCCAGGAATATTGTTGGCGATGGCAAACTCTGACAGGAAGGAACCATTGCTGATGATTGGTCCGAAGGGGCTTACCCGGGTGGTGAATTCACTGAGGGTAATCGCACCGGAACTTCCATTTGAAATTGAGTTTGTTGAACTGACACAGACACAGCAGCATATAGAAACCCACGGATATCATATCGATGCATTTCGTGTAAATCATAAAATCACCTGCTACGGGTACAGTATATCTATACCGAGAGCGGGCCTTTTTGATGTGGAAAAGGCAAAGGCTAATGATGTGCCGTTGAAATACTGGAATCGTCTTCAAAAAGGGGAGGCTTTTGAGAGTGAAGGACGGTTGTATGAACCGTCGATGGTTCTCGGAGAACCTCGAAAAGGGATTAAAGTGACTTATACGACGGATACGCGGCCGACGGATTCTATTCGGCAGAATGCAAAGGACTCAGACTTGTTCATATGCGAAGGGATGTATGGCGAGAAAGGCGATATTAATAATGCAGTGAAATATAAGCATATGACTTTTGAGGAAGCAGCAGGACTGGCTAGGGATGCACAGGTTAAAGAATTGTGGCTGACCCATTACAGTCCGGCCATCAATCATCCGGAAGTATTTATGGAAGACGTGCGGCGGATTTTTCCAAACGCTCATGCGGCAAAAGACCGTCGTTCAATGGAATTAAATTTTGAAGAATAGAGGCACATAGGTATGGAAAAAGATATTTATATTCTTGCAATCGAATCTTCCTGCGATGAAACAGCAGCGGCTGTAGTGAAAAACGGAAGAGAAGTTTTATCCAATATTATTTCATCTCAGATTGAACTGCATAAACTTTATGGAGGCGTTGTGCCGGAAATCGCTTCCAGAAAGCATATAGAAAAAATTAATCCGGTGATTCGTGAAGCTTTGTCTGCGGCAAATATGAAACTGGAAGATATGGATGCTATTGGAGTGACTTATGGCCCTGGGCTGGTGGGAGCGCTTCTTGTTGGTGTGGCTGCAGCTAAAGCAATCAGCTATGCAAAGAATATTCCATTGGTCGGTGTGCACCATATCGAAGGTCATATTTCTGCGAACTATATTGAAAATAAAGATTTAGAACCGCCATTCCTTGGCATGGTTGTTTCCGGAGGTCATACACATCTGGTCATGGTGAAGGACTATGGAAAATACGAGATTCTTGGAAAAACACGGGACGATGCAGCCGGAGAAGCATTCGATAAAGTAGCAAGGGCAATCGGACTTGGATATCCGGGCGGACCGAAAATCGATAAGCTGGCTAAGGAGGGAAATCCAAAGGCGATTGCATTTCCGAGAGCTCATGTGGCGGATGCACCGCTGGATTTCAGTTTCAGCGGTTTAAAGTCTTCGGTGTTGAATTATATCAATTCCTGTGAAATGAAACATCAGGAAATTTGCCGCGCCGATGTGGCGGCATCCTTCCAGGCCGCTGTAGTCGATGCGATTGTGAGCCATACGATTGAAGCGGCAAAAATGTACCGTATGGATAAAGTGGCTCTGGCTGGAGGGGTAGCTTCCAACTCAGCTCTGCGTCAGACTATGAAAGAACGATGTGAAGCTGCCGGGCTTAAATTTTACTATCCATCACCAATTCTCTGTACGGATAATGCTGCCATGATCGGCTGCGCTGCTTATTATGAATATCTTGCAGGAACGCGTCATGGATTAGATCTGAACGCAGTTCCTAACTTAAAAATTGGTCAGAGATAATTAAAGACAGTTATCATTATTTATAGAAAAAATTGTGAAAAATGCCCTCTGAGTTGGTGTTTGTGCATGTCCGGAAACACTATATTTAGGGGGTAAAATTTTGATTAAGAAAAGTGAAAAAAAGTGTCAAAAAAATGTTGACATATGGAAGGCTTGATGATATTATAATCATTGCCGTTTGGCGATATGTAAATAACGAAGAAAATTGTGCGGATGAGAAAAAATGCTTGACAAGCATCGAAAGACCTGATAAACTATTAAAGCACTGTTTTGGAGAGGTGTCCGAGTGGTTTAAGGAGCTGGTCTTGAAAACCAGTGACTCCGAAAGGGGCCGTGGGTTCGAATCCCACCTTCTCCGTTGACCGCGAACCTTAGCGAAACGTTGTTGAGCCTGGTTGAGCGGAGATTATATATGAACTAAATAAAAGAATTTTGATTCTGCTTTGCTTGGAGAAGTACCCAAGAGGCCGAAGGGGCTCCCCTGGAAAGGGAGTAGGTCGTTAATAGCGGCGCGAGGGTTCAAATCCCTCCTTCTCCGTTTCAAACGTTGGAAAATGTTTGAAAAAAATAAAAAAAGATGTTGACAGAAATCGAAAGATGTGCTAATATAAAGAAGTTGCACGACGAAAGAAAGCAACATCAAAAAATGAACATTGACAATTAAACAATAAAACAATCCCGAAAGTTCTTTAAAGAGAATTTCAAAAAACGAACGAGTCGAAAGACTCAAACCAAAACAGTAAAAAACGGGAAGATAACAGCTAGTTGTCATTCTGTTAGGATATGAACATGAGAGTTTGATCCTGGCTCAGGATGAACGCTGGCGGCGTGCTTAACACAT
>CATYEA010000227.1 GCA_958405355.1 uncultured Lachnospiraceae bacterium | reverse complement strand
AAGGCTTTGAGAGATGTGCTTCCTGAAAATAACCAGGGGCCGAAAATTGTGCCCCAGATTTTAACGAATCGGGCTGATGAATTTATTTATACGGAAAAACAGTTGATAGAGATGGGGTATGATGAAATCAATCTGAATCTGGGATGCCCGTCAGGAACGGTGGTAGGTAAGCGCCGTGGCTCCGGTTTCCTTGCATTTCGTGAAGAGCTGGACCGTTTTCTGGATGAAATTTATCGGACGGCCGAGCTGAAAATTTCCATTAAAACCCGTTTGGGTAAAGATAGTCCGGAGGAATTTGATGCACTTCTGGATATTTATAATCAGTACCCTCTGGAGGAATTAATTATTCATCCACGGACAAGGGAAGAGTTTTACCGGGGAACCCCGAATATGGAAATGTTCCGTTTGGGACTGGAGAAGAGCCGCTGTCCGGTATGCTATAATGGAAATATTTTTACAAAACCGGATTATGAGCATTTTTGCATCCAGTTTCCGGAAGTGACTTCGGTTATGATCGGCCGGGGACTTGTCGCCAATCCGGCGCTCATCGATATTATTCTTGGAGAACGGAAAAGTGTGGACAAGCCGCTCATTCGGGAATTCCATGACAGGATTTATGCCGACTATAGTGAGATGCTGTCTGGTGAGGTTCCATTACTTTACAAGATGAAAGAGTTCTGGAATTACATAATCTGCCTTTTTACCAATGCAAAGAAATATGGTAAAAAGATAAGAAAGGCCCAGAGCCTGAAAAATTATAATGAGATTGTAAATTCCCTCTTTGAAATGGAAGAAATTGTAGAAGGGGCAGGATTTAAGCCAGCTTTATAAGAATCCCAGATGTTCCAGCAGGATTTTTAAGCCTATGAATATTAAAATGATACCTCCGGCAATTTCAGCCTTTTTCTCATAGCGGCGGCCAAACTGATGACCGATGCCAACGCCGATGAAGGAAATGACGAATGTGGTGGCGCCGATGAGACAGACAGCCGAAAGAATTTTAACCTGGAGAAAGGCAAAGGTAATACCGACGGCCAGTGCATCGATGCTGGTGGCAATAGCCAGCATAAAGAGTTCTTTTAAGTCCAGATGTTCCTGGGGACATTCCGGGGAGTCTTCTTCTTCACCGAGGGCTTCGCGAATCATGTTGACACCGATAAAGCCAAGAAGCAGAAAGGCGATCCAGTGGTCGATGCTTGTTATGTAACTTTCAAACTGTTTGCCGAGAAGCCAGCCGATGGTCGGCATGAGTGCCTGAAAGACTCCGAAAAACAGAGCGATAATTCCGGCGTGGCGGTAGTTCATGCGCCGCATGTTCAGACCTTTGCATATGGAAACAGCGAATGCGTCCATAGACAGACCAACGGCAATTAAAATCAATTCAAATAATCCCATAGAAGGTTCTCCTTTGCATTATTATAAATATGTGTAAGGTATAAAAAAAGACTCATGTATAGCAAAAACTATACATGAGTCTTTTTAAAAGTCAAGCATTTTGATGGGATTTTATCAATTAATCTTTTTGGCGATAACCGCCAGACGTCCATCATCCTGACTATATTCACAGGTGGAAAGCGTGATCAGCCGGTCCCCGTAGATAGCGTTCTCCCCTGTATCATAAAGAGCCATTTGCCGGATATTGTTCATGTAGTCATTGAAGTCAGCTTCGTCGGCAAAAGACGTATGGCCGTAATAACGGAAGCCTTCTTCGTCTTCCGATAAGGCTCTGGAAAGAATGACGGCCACGACAGTATAGGTTCCTTTTTCCCGCAGCATGTCGAAATAAATTGTTTTGTGGGATTCAAAAAAATCTTTATCCTTGTAATTCATCAATGGCTGGAACATGCTGTTGTCATTCATATGATGTCCGTAGATGATCAGATTATCGCTGACCGGATCCAGTGAACAATAGCCGTCGATAAAAGGAACGCCGGCCGCATCATATTCTTTGTTGAAATTGGAATGAAGATAGGTATCATTATCGCCTTCAACGTACATTACCGGGTAGTCAATCGTTGTGTCCGGAATCTGAATCCATCCGGCAAAATCCGGATTTTCTTCATGAAGGCGTGCATAGCGGGGAATAATCTCGTTGCCGGTTGTCTCCGAAACTTCGTCGGAAGCATAAGTTTCTTCGACAAGCAGAGATTTGACATCATTCATGTTTTCTGCCGAGATGTGTCGTTCCCAGAAGTATTTGCCAAGGTATCCGGCGCTGCCCAGAAAGCATACGAGGGCAATAATGAAGATGATTATTTGCATTTTTTTCAAGACATGACCTCCTTTTTTTAAAATTATACCATAAATGGGGTGGTCAGTTAAAAAAAATATGTTAAAATAAGGATATAATTTTATGGGAGGAAAAGAATAATGAATGTTTTAGTAATCAATTGTGGAAGTTCTTCATTAAAATTCCAGTTAATTCAGTCTGATACAGAAGCTGTACTTGCAAAGGGACTTTGCGAACGTATCGGTATTGAAGGCAGCAGAATCGTATATACACCAGCAGGAAAAGACAAAATTACAATCGAATCTCCAATGCCAGATCACACAAACGCGATCAAGCTCGTTCTTAGCTGTCTGACAGATGAAGCAAACGGCGTTGTAAAATCTCTTGAAGAGATTCATGCTGTAGGTCATCGTGTTGTACACGGCGGAGAGAAATTTGCTTCTTCCGTTGTTGTAGATGACGAAGTTATGAAAGCAATCGAAGAGTGCAGCAATCTTGCACCTCTTCACAATCCAGCGAACCTTTTAGGTATCAGCGTATGTAAAGAATTAATGCCAGGCGTACCTCAGGTAGCAGTATTTGATACCGCTTTCCATCAGACAATGCCTGAAAAAGCTTATCTCTATGGTCTGCCATACGAAGCATACACAGAAGATAAGATCCGTCGTTACGGTTTCCACGGAACATCCCACAGCTATGTTTCCAAACGTGTCGCTGAAATCCTTGGAAAGAAACCGGAAGAACTGAAAACAATCGTATGCCATCTGGGTAATGGTTCCAGTATCTGTGCTGTAAATCAGGGCAAATGTGTAGACACAACAATGGGTCTTACACCATTGGCAGGTCTGATCATGGGAACACGCTGCGGTGATATCGACCCATCCATCCTTGAATTCTATGCTCAGAAACATGATCTGGATGTTTACCAGGTGACAGAAATCTTAAATAAAAAATCCGGCGTTCTCGGTATCAGCGGCGTAAGCAGCGACTTCCGTGATGTTGAAGAAGCAGCAGATGCAGGCAACGAACGCTGCAAATATGCATTGGATGCTTTCAAATATCAGGTAGCTAAATTCATCGGCGGCTATGCAGCAGCTATGAATGGTGTTGATGTGATCGTATTTACAGCAGGTGTTGGTGAAAACAGTGCAACAACACGTCAGGGCGTTTGCGATTATCTCGGATACCTTGGAATTACAATCGATGCAGAAGCTAACGGAAAACGCGGTGAAGAAATTGAAATCACTACAGCAGATTCCAAAGTTAAAGTATTCGTTGTTCCAACAAACGAAGAATTAATGATTGCAAGAGATACAGTTGCTTTAACAAAATAAGGACAGGCACATTTTGTATCTGTGAGA
>CATYEA010000226.1 GCA_958405355.1 uncultured Lachnospiraceae bacterium | reverse complement strand
GGATAAAAACGGAAAATATGATTTGGATTATCAAATAGTTTTGACTCAAAATTCAAAAGGGGATTTAGATCCGACAAGTATTAAGAAAAGGTTCCTATGGGCTTTCACATCGGTTAGGAATAAGAACGAAAAAGTTGAAGATTCGACGACCGTTATAACGGTAAGATGTTCAAAAGACGGTTGTAAATTTAATGTCGAAACTGAGAAATTTTGTGATAATCAATCCGGATGAGACCTGCCGTATTAGAAGGAATGGAGGAAATCAATATACTTGGGTTCAACTGCCAACGAAACATACGGATATATATAATCGTTATAAAGCAATGAGTTTTGAACAACAAAAAGATTTATTAGAGAACTATTTGTTACCGAAAATTGTTAAAGAAAAGCAAAAAGACGAATCGCAACGTCGTGCAACTATCGATATATTTTTGGAGGGCGTAAATAATTATTGCGCACAGGTAAACGCTTATGACAAAAAATGAATTGTTATCATTTATCGCTTTCAAAAATGAGCAAGAAAAAGAAGAAGCGGAATTTTATATGGCCGTTAAAGGTGTTGAATTACATCGTAGGATTCTTGATTATTTAGGTTGTGATTTTGAAAAATCAAAAATTATATTTCGGATATCTCTTTCCCTGCCGATTTTCTCCATCATCTGCCGTATATGCTCTGCCTGATGGTGGTCCAGCTCCCTCCCCACCCGGATGATCAGATACGGCCCCTTCATCTGATATTCCATTTCCATACCATACCTCCCAAATAAAAAAAGATGAGACCCCCATATGTGTGAGTTTCTCATCTTTTGTTCCATCAATTCAATTTTTATTCGCCTTCGGCCGGCTCACCCTCCGCCGGCTGTTCACCGGATGTCTGGTCTTCCGACGCCGTACTTTCTGACGCCCTGTTTTCAATCTGGCTCAAATAGGAACCGGCATCACCGGCATAGTCACTGTCACCGTAATTATTAATAATCGTATTGTAACAATTTCGTGCCTGCTCAAAATCCGTCAGATATTGGTAGGAACGACCCATATAGAACCATGCTTCCACCGAATCTCCATTCAGATTCAGAACCTTCCGGAAATAGGTGACTGCATTCATATAGTCCTTCTGGTCATAATACTCGTAAGCTTCCGCATAAAGCTGATTCACTACCGTATCCCTCGTCTTTGCCAGCAGGAAATCATAAACAGCCTGGGCATCCTGACTATCCAGAAGGGTTTTATCCACATCGGCCAACACAGTTCCCGATGTCACAAAGTCATTATCCAGATAGGATTTCATGGCCTGTATCAACAATTCCTGATTTTTTCCGCTGTCTGCCTGACTTGTCGTATCCGCACTGTTCTTCAGCCCGTCATTTTCATTGGTCAGTGCATCCACCTGGTTCTGGAGTGTGGTAATCTCTTTATTTCTCTCAGAAATCTGACTACTGTACTCCACGACAGCTTTATTATACTCTGCCGCCTTCGTTTTCTGGATGGACGGTACCACCAGCAAACCGACTACCGCAGCGCCGATAATAATACCGATCAAAATATTGACAAAGGACAGGGTGCTTGTACTAAAATCCGTATAGCCGCCGGATGTCCGCTCGATAACGATCGGATTCGGGTCTTTAATCTGAACATAGGCGGCTCTTTCCCGTTCAATATCCTTGCCTTTGCGTTTCTGCCGGGAATATCCGACCAATTCATTCATGTAGCGGACCGTCGTAATATTATTCCGGTCCAGTTTCAATGCCCGGGATAATATCTTTTTCGCCGCAGAATACTGCTTATGCTGGATATACAAAAGTCCCAGGAGCTGGTAGGCCCGAATATAATTCGGATTCAGATTCACCACTTTTTTCAGTTCGATAATCGCCAGGTCTCCATTACCTTCATCCAGATATTTTAAAGCAAGATTATAGTTCTGAATCGTATTATTGATCACCTGAAGCTGCCCCTGATTATTCTGAACTTTTTTAATATAATTCCGGGCAACATTTCCCTTGCTCTGAAAATGGACACTGATGACCCATTCACTCAGAGCAGATACCGTCTCTCCCATCTGGAAATAAACCAGCCCCAGAAGATTCCGTGCATCTGTATTTCGCTTATTATATTTTAAACTCATCTGAAGTGAAGTGATCGCGCCGCTCAAATCCCGGATTTTCGCCTTGCTCAATCCCACATTATAGTGATAATTGGAAGCCCGGATAATCCGTTTCATCGTTGGTTCTTCGTATTCACACTTCGGACAACGGTATGTATTTTCAAGGGGCGTGCCGCATTTTGGACAATTCATAGACGTCCCTCCTAAAACTGCTTAAAGCGCTTTGGATCATTGCGGAATTCCTGAAGCATCTCCTCAACAATGTCTACCACATCTCTGAGGTCGTTTCGCTGAATCGCCTCTTCCGCCTGATCCACTTCCAGACTCGGTTTGTATTTTTTTAGTTCTTCGTCAAAGTTAATCATCTAAATCTCCTCCCAGAAGCTCTTTCACATGGCCAACCAGATAGAGCGAGCCTGTGCATATGAGGATACCATCGTTTCCTTTCCATGCCTGTCCGTTTACAATGGCCTCACTTACATTATATGTGCCCTGAATATTTCCATGCCAGTTTTTCTGAAAATCTTCCATCACTTCATGGAAGTCTCTGCGGCGTCCATTGTCAATCTCTGTGACAATGACCCCTTTCAGCCCTTTCAGTGAACACAAATGGCGCACCATTTCCTGATAATCCTTATCTTCCGCCACGGCAAATACCAGATAAATATCTTTGTTTGGAAAGACACTTTCAATGGAATGCACCAATTCCCGGATACCATCGTCATTATGGGCTCCATCCACATAAATATTTTCACCCACAGATTCCATCCGGCCAGGCCAGGTCATCGATTCAATCCCTGACAGGATTTTCTTTTGAAACTCTGCTTCCGGTCTGCGGCAGCCCAGAGACTCTTTTAAAACCTCCATGCCGGTTACCGCCAACGCTGCATTTTCCACCTGATACATGCCATTGGTATTAAGCATTATATCATACTTTTGAAAATATGGACACACTAAAGAGAAACGAATCCGGCCCGCCTCTGCGGAAATACTTTCCATCCAGTCCGGTCTCACCGGATAACAAAGCCGGCGTTCCGGGCCATCTTTATTGATTTCCGATACCTCGCCCGGTCCAAACATTTCTTCAGCCCGCGCCTCGATCACCCGGGCCGCCTCCGGCCGGGAAGCCAGATAGACAAGAGGTACTCCCGGCTTGATGATTCCTGCTTTTTCCCCCGCAATCTTTTCAATCGTATCACCGAGAATGGCCGTATGATCCAGTCCAATGGATGTAATCACTGTCAGCTCCGGCGCTTCCACCGCATTGGTCAGGTCCAGTCGGCCTCCAAGGCCTGTTTCGATGACACCATACTCAATTCCGGCCTTCTGGAAAGCGCACATAGCCATAAGATAAATAAACTCAAAAAAAGTCGGATGGGCGATTCCCTGGACCATCTGGGCATCCACCAAAGCTTTCACTTTGTAAAAGGCTTCGGCAAAGTCCTCATCGCTGATTTCCTCATTATCGATACGAATCCGTTCATTAATGCGGACCAGATGCGGGGATGTAAACAAACCTGTCTTAAAACC
>CATYEA010000225.1 GCA_958405355.1 uncultured Lachnospiraceae bacterium | reverse complement strand
CCCTCACTTCCGCTAATGGTGTTTCGTAACTGATCAATGTTACTTTGAACTGGTCTAATTCAACCATTGCTTCACCTTCTTTCTTATTTTTTGCGCCCGCAGCACTGTTTATATTTTTTGCCGCTGCCGCACGGGCATGGATCATTTGGATATACCTTGCCTTCTTTTCGGCGTGTCGGCTGCTTAGCTGCGGAATCATCTTTATTTGTTCCGGTAACTTTGGCAACTTCTTCTCGCTCAACGGTCTGCTGAATACGAATATGCATGAGTGCCTGAACCGTATCTTCAGAAATTCCCTGAGTCATTTCATCAAACATATCATAACCTGCAAAACGGTATTCCACCAGCGGATCTCTCTGACCGTAGGCCTGGAGTCCGATACTCTGGCGGAGCTGTTCCATATTGTCAATATGATCCATCCACCGACGGTCGATCATTTTCAAAAGGACAACCCGCTCCAGTTCACGGATATGCTCTTCCTCCGGAAAATCTTTTTCCTTTGCCTCATAAATTTCAATAGCTTTTTCCTGAAGCTCCTGAATAAGCCGCTCTGCATTCTCACCGGCATGGTCCTCTGGTTTCCATGACACATTTGTATACGGAATGACACGAATCAGCCCCTGGGCCAGACTTGCCATATCCAAATCTGTTCCAGTTTTTCCAGATCCTTTTCTTCCACCTGGTTCTCAGCCGGAATATGCATGTGCACATGATTCTTAACAACATCACGGATCATCTTGAAGATCACATCACGCATATTATCTCCATCGAGAACACGCAGACGCTCTGCGTAGATAATTTCACGCTGTTCATTCATTACCTGGTCATATTCCAGGACATTTTTACGAATACCATAGTTATTGGACTCGATTTTCATCTGTGCCTTTTCTACAGCGCTGGAAAGCATCTTATGCTGGATAGCTTCGCCCTCCGGGAAACCAAGGGAATTGAAAACGCCCATCAGTCTTTCCGAACCAAACAGACGCATCAGGTCATCTTCCAGGGAAATGTAAAATCTGGATTCACCCGGGTCACCCTGACGGCCGGACCGGCCACGAAGCTGATTATCAATACGTCGGGATTCATGACGCTCTGTACCGATGATCATCAGACCACCCAGCTCGGCAACACCCTCACCCAGTTTAATATCTGTACCACGGCCGGCCATATTGGTAGCGATGGTTACTGCCCCGGCCTGTCCGGCCTGAGCAACAATCTCTGCTTCCAGTTCATGGAACTTGGCATTTAATACTTTATGCGGAATACCCCGTTTTTTCAGAGCATCACTGAAAATTTCTGAAGATTCAATGGTAATCGTACCAACCAATACCGGCTGCCCTTTTCCATGCGCTTCAACAATCGTATCTGTTACCGCATTGACTTTTTCCCGTTTTGTTTTATAAACCAAATCCTCATGATCGATACGACGCACCGGTTCATTTGTCGGAATCTCAATAACGTCCATACCGTAAATATCACGGAATTCCTGTTCTTCGGTAAGAGCCGTACCGGTCATACCTGCCTTTTTCTCATATTTATTAAAGAAGTTCTGGAAAGTAATGGTTGCCAGCGTCTTGCTCTCCCGTTTTACCTTCACGCCCTCTTTCGCTTCGATGGCCTGATGAAGTCCGTCAGAATAACGACGTCCCGGCATGATACGTCCGGTAAATTCATCGACGATCAATACCTGATCATCCTTTACGACATAATCATGGTCTCTATGCATCAAATTATGCGCACGAAGGGCCAGAATAATATTATGCTGGATTTCCAGATGTTCCGCATCGGCCAGGTTATCGATATGGAAGAACTGCTCTACCTTCTTCACACCGTCCTCTGTAAGAGACACATTCTTTTCTTTTTCATTGACAATATAATCGCCGGTTTCGATAATCTCTTCACCCATGATTGCTGTCATCTTTGTCATCTCACCGCTGGCTTCGCCTCGTTCCATCTGCCGCGCAAGAATATCGCAGGCCCGATAAAGTTCTGTCGACTTACCGCTCTGTCCGGAAATGATCAACGGTGTTCTTGCCTCATCGATCAAAACCGAATCGACCTCATCGATGATAGCATAATGAAGGCCGCGCTGAACCAGTTTTTCTTTATAGACAACCATATTGTCTCTCAGGTAATCAAATCCCAGCTCATTATTTGTTGCATAGGTAATGTCACAGGCATATGCTGCCTTTCTCTCTTCCGGTGTCATGCTGTTTAAAACAACACCGACAGTCAGTCCAAGGAACTCATGAACCTTCCCCATCCACTCGGCATCTCGTTTTGCCAGATAATCATTGACCGTAACGATATGAACACCTTTGCCGTCCAATGCATTCAAATAGGCCGGAAGTGTGGAAACAAGGGTTTTACCTTCTCCAGTCTTCATCTCAGAAATACGTCCCTGATGAAGAATAATACCACCGATCAACTGCACCCGGTAATGACGCATTCCCAACACCCTGTATGCAGCCTCACGGACAACCGCAAAGGCCTCTACAAGCAAATCATCCAATGTCTCTCCGCGTTCCAAACGCTCTTTAAAGACAGCGGTCTTATTTCTCAGCTCTTCATCAGAAAGCTTTTCCACGACCGGGCCAAGGGCCTCAATCTTATCTACCAAGGGATAGATCCGCTTCAACTCTCTCTGGCTGTGAGTTCCCATAATCTTTGAAAACAAGCCCATCTTATCACTCCTACTAATCTTTCTATTTCATTTTCAGTATCTTCTATAAAACACGTACTAATTATTGTATCACAGAAATATTGGTTTGCCAACGAAAAAATCGCTCATATGGCGGACAACGGTCCACCCTGAGCGAACAAAAAGACACTGCCCTGCAGAAAACTTCACGGGACAGTGCCTTAGGATTCCCTATATATTATTTGGATAACAATTCATGTACTTCATCAACTACGATATTGGCATAAAGCTCGAATATTCTTTTTCCAGTCTCTCGTGTAGCAATTCTAGGATCACCGAAGTAAGTCAACGGCGCACCCGCGGCTGCCATAGTTTCCCTTCCTTCTTTAAGATATTCAAAGAAATGCTCACCGCCCCAGTTCGGCTCGAGTTCCGCCAGAGTCTCTTCATCCACCAGCGCCGGTTCCAGATACATCATTTGAGCCGTCTCAGCCTCGCCCGCATGAAAATCCCATTCCGGATGGGCCTCTTTGCATACTGTATTCAAACTTGGCAGGCTTTTCGGCCACCAATCAGAAAGCATGACTTTTAAATCCGGAGTTTTTTCCATCGCACGCTTTGCTCCTTCCGCAATAGCTTTCATATTGGCATCTTCGCCATGACCGCAGACGATCATAATTCTGTTAAAATTCCATTTGGCCAAACCAACACAAACATCTTCAACAAGGCTGACAACTGTTTCATAACGAAGAGTAATATTCCCCACTTCACTATTCACCAAATCCGCCAGACAATGTGTGAGCGTCGGTGCGATAAGTGATTCAATTCCTTCATCGAAAAGTTTAGACGCAGTCTCCACCGAAGTTGCCTGAGCACAGGCAGAATCTGTTTTCATCGGCAGATGACGTCCGTGAACTTCTGTTGGTCCAATCGGCAAAAATGCCAAATTTGTTTTTTTCTGTAATTCTTTGACTTGATTCGTATTCATGTCTGAAAGAAAATGTAATGCCATATTATAACCTCCATTAATAAAATATTTAATAAAACAT
>CATYEA010000224.1 GCA_958405355.1 uncultured Lachnospiraceae bacterium | reverse complement strand
CGGATGTTCCCGCATAAAAACATCAACATGACTGGCATTACTGTGCTTCATCACATTCGCCAAAGCCTCTTTCACAATACCAATAAAACAATACTTAACCTCTTTTGGTAAATCCGTCCCCATATCATAATGAAGCTCTACAGGGCAAAATTTGAAATCATCGATCAAAACGTCCACCGCTTCCCTGAGATTGATGGCCTCATCATGGAGATCATGCACACTGCTGCGAATACTGTCCATGGCGGAATTCAAAGAATCATCCAGATTGTCCAGCATAGCGCTCATCGCCGTCTCCTGATTTATCGTTTTCATGGCGCCGACCAGAAGAATTGACCGGGACAAAACATGGCCCACATTATCGTGAATTTCTCTGGCAATCCGATTTCTCTCCCGAAGCGTTGCCGCATAAAGCTCATAATCCTGCTTCGCCAATAAAGCTTTATTTTTCTCACTGAGAAGAAGATTCCGTTCCCGGCTGTCATCCTGACTTTCTTTAAACCACACTTCCAGTATTTCATACTGCTCTGTCCGTTTTTCCAATAAAACAGCAAGCAAACTTCCAAAACCGCAAAAACACAGAAAGACCAGCGATAATTTTCCCAAATATATAAAATAATATATTTCCCCAAAGATGCTGATTCCGGCAAGCATATACTGGTGTTCACGAACAAAAACATAGACAGCCACAGGCAGAAAGAAGAAAATCGGCCAAACAACCCAGGCCAACGCAGAAAAAAGAAGCCCTGCGGCCAGCCTCAGCCAGCGGTTCTCTATAAAATAAGCAAAACACATAAGTATCAGCCCACACAAAAAGCCGAAAACAAACTGTAGACTTACATTTTCATAAAGCAGGGCAAACAAACCATAAAACAATAATATTCCTGTATCCTGAAAGTATCTCATACACTGCCCTTAGCGGGCTTCTCCTTTTTATATTTCCATTTCATTATAGTATAAAAATGTCCTGCCGGTAAAGTGGCATCCATCGATTATGACATTTGTCACATTGAAAATATGACAACCGGCACTTCAGAAAATTTCATCAAAGACGTATACTAAAATTAGAAATACTAGGAGGGATTTAAATGATTGAAATAAATAATCTGGTGAAACGCTATGGAAATCTGGTCGCTCTGGATCATCTGAATCTGACGATCCATGAAGGCGAAATCTTTGGTCTGCTCGGTCCGAATGGCTCCGGCAAAACAACGGCCATCAACTGTATGCTGGCACTTTTAAAATATGATAAAGGAACCATTCGCATTTTCGGTGAAGAAATGCGCCCGGACAATTATAAAATCAAACAGCAGATTGGCATCGTCCTTCAGAACGTTGCTGTCTTTGACGAACTGACCGTCTATGAAAATATCGACTATTTCTGCGGATTGTATGTCAAAGACAAAACGAAAAGAAAACAGTTGGTTCAGGAAGCCATTGAATTTGTCGGACTGGAAGAATTCACCAAGCTTCGTCCGAAGAAGCTCTCCGGTGGTCTGCTCCGCCGTCTGAATATTGCCTGCGGTATCGCCCATAAACCAAAACTTATTATTCTGGATGAGCCAACCGTGGCCGTGGACCCACAGAGCCGGAATAAAATTCTGGAAGGCATCCAGGAACTAAATCGACAAGGTTCGACAATTATCTACACTTCCCACTACATGGAAGAGGTGGAACAGATCTGCACCCGGATCGCCATTATCGACCATGGCCGCAGCATTGCCATCGGTACTAAAGAAGAACTTAAAAGCATGATCAAAACCGGTGAGACCATCACCATTGAAGCCATTGCTCTGGACGAAAATCATATCCGGGCTATAAAACAGCTTCCTCATGTATTTGATCTGCAATACTCCGAGCAAATACTGACGCTGCGATGTACCGGTGCTGAACACAATCTGATCCGCATTCTGAATTATCTTCAGGAACAGCATATTCCATTCGGCCGGGTATTTTCTGAACTTCCAACATTAAACGACGTCTTTCTGGAAATTACCGGCAAACAGCTGCGCGATTAGGGGGGATAGAGTTGTTACACTTAATTAAATATAACATTATCGTCAAAATCAAAAACTTTAATATGATTTTCTGGCCCCTCTTTTTCCCATTAATTCTCGGAACTCTATTTTATTTTGCATTCGGACAAATGGAAGAAGCTAACTTTGAGACCGTTCCGGCTGCCTTTGTCACCGAATCTGAGGCCGACCCAGTTTTTATAGAATTTCTGAACGACATCGCAAATGATGAGGACCCGCTTATTCAGATTCAGGAAATGTCAGAGACCGATGCCCTGGAGGCCCTGGAAAATCATAAAATCTCCGGCATTTTTTACGACAGCGAAACACCGTCTCTGACCGTCAGCAGAAATGGTCTGGAAGAAAGTATTCTCCAATCCCTGCTGGAAAGCTATCAAAATGGAAAACGAACACTGACGGCCATTGCCACAAATCACCCTGAAGGCATGGAAGCAGCCATTTTACAAATGTCTGAATACAGTGAGCTGGTTGAACAAGTCTCTCTCGGCGGAAAAACGACCAATGGAAACGCCCAGTTTTTCTACGCTCTCATCGCCATGGCCTGCCTGTACGGTGCTTTCATAGGATTTGGCGCAGCCATCACCCTGCAGGCCAATCTGACTGCACTGGCGGCAAGACGCTGTGTGACACCGACCCACAAATTAAAACTTATTGTTTCAGAAATGCTGGCATCTTTCCTTTTGCAGTTTTTTAACGTCCTTGTTTTACTCATTTACCTGCGCTATATCCTGCATCTGGATTTTAACGGACAATTGCCGGATATGCTGCTCATCAGTCTAATCGGAAGTATGATCGGCGTAGCCATGGGTATTTTTATAGGAAGCATCGGCCGCATGGGCGAGGGCATAAAAATCGGTATCCTGCTGGGTGTTTCCATGGTCTGCAGTTTTCTCGCCGGCCTGATGAATAATACGATGAAAAACATCGTCGAACAACATGTACCAATTATTAATCGAATCAACCCGGCCGCACTCATTTCCGACGCCTTTTACTGTATCAATGTCTATGATGATACAGCCCGTTATACAAGAAATCTCATCACACTCTCGATCATGTGTGTCGTTCTTATCATTGCTTCATTTTGCCTGGTCAGGAGGGAACGCTATGACAGTATATAAAGGATATATGAAAATCGTAAAGCAAAATAAGGGACTCATTTTACTCTATCTGGTCATCTTTTTCAGCATCACCATGATGTTCCAGGCTGCAGCCGGCAATGATATTCCGAGTAATTATCAGGCTGAGAGTGTAAAAATCGGTATTGTTGATAACGACGGTGGCCCATTGGCCCAGGGCCTGAAAAACTATCTGGAACAATTCCACGACGTTTCTGTCATCGAAGACGACACAGCCGCCATGCAGGAAAAGCTGTTCTACCGGGATGTCGAATATATTATCCGTATTCCAACCAAATTTTTTGACACCTGTATCACCAATGGAGAAAAACTTTCTGTGACCAAAGTTCCGGGGAGCTATACATCCTTCTATGTGGACCAGCAGATTAACAGCTTTTTAAATAATGTACGTACTTACTGTGCCGCCGGTTTTTCCGAAGAAGAAGCTGCTCAATCCGCTGAAAAACCATCTACAGTCAAAGTCAATCTTCTGGATACCACCGGAACCGCAGGAGCAACCCCAAGCTTTGCCTATTATTACCGCTATGTCCCT
>CATYEA010000223.1 GCA_958405355.1 uncultured Lachnospiraceae bacterium | reverse complement strand
ACTGCACTCTCTTTGCCAAAGCCATTACTTTAAAGTTAAAACTGGAATCCTGGAAGGAAGCTCCCGGCGTCTCATTAAACCGGATATTATTTTCCCGAATAAATTCCCGACGATAAATCGCAGACCAAATTGTTGGCTTCAAATTAAAAAAGTCCACCATTTCCATCGGCGCTCTGAAATCTGTTGCCGGACAGAAGGTGATGCCTTCCCTGGCCTTAGAAACGATTTCCACCTTTTCGTTCCTTTCTTTCGGAATGGAATAATAAAAATAATAACCGGATTTTACAACATCCAACTGATCTTTTTTAGCTATCCGATACAGTTTTTCAAACATATCCGCTTCTGCATAGTCATCAGATTCCACGATGCCGACATATTCACCCTCAGCCATATCAAAACCGCGGTTCATGGAATTTCCATATCCGCTGTTCGGCTTTGTGATCACTTTCACCCGGGCATCTTTTTTGACATATTCCTGAATAATTGCAGGGGATGAATCTGTAGAGCCGTCATCCACACATATAATTTCAATATCCTTTAATGTCTGATTCACAATACTGTCCAGACATTGACGCAAATATTTTTCAACATTATAAATTGGTACAACAACTGATACCTTTGGTCTTCCCATAATTTTTTCCTCCTATCTGTTCACCTGCATGTATTCATCGCAGACTTCACCAACCAGGCCGCTTCTGCGCACCCGGCCTTTTTCCAGCCAGATGGCGTGATCGCAAAGTTCACGCACAGAATTGATATCATGAGACACGTAGAGCAGCGTTGTTCCGCCGTCCAGCATTTCCCGCATACGCCCATAACATTTCTGCTGGAACTGATAATCGCCGACGGATAAAATCTCGTCGACTACCAAGATATCCGGACGCACCATTGTCGCAATGGCAAAACCCAAACGGGCCTGCATACCGGAAGAAAAATTTTTAATAGGTACATCCAGGAATTGATGCAGCTCAGCAAAATCCACAATTTCATCAAAATGCTCCTGCATAAATTTTCTGGAATGGCCCAGTACCGTACCATTCAGGAAAATATTTTCCCGGGCCGTCATATTGTAATCGAATCCGGCGCCAAGCTCAATCAACGGCGCAATACTTCCATTAATCCGAATACTTCCTTTATAAGGTTTTAAGATTCCGCAGGTCGACTTCAGCAGCGTGGATTTTCCTGAACCATTCACGCCGATGAGTCCCCAGGATTCTCCCCGTTTCACTTTCAGATTGACATCCTGAAGCGCCAGAAACTCCTGAAACATTAATTCCCGCCGAATAAGTTTTATAAAATACTCTTTCAGATCACTGATCTTTTCCGATGCCAGATTGAACCGTATCGTTAAATTATCAATGTCAACTATATAATCCTGTTCCATCTTCTGCGCTCCTATAAATATAAGATAAATTTATCCTGAGTCTTTTTAAATACAAACAGACCTAAAGCCAGCATGATAAAAGCCCAAATCCAGCCGCCCACAAATACTCTCATTGTCGGGAAACAGCCATAGAGGACAAGGTCTCTGAAATGCTCCACATAATACCATGCCGGATTGACCCATTCAACAATCGTCCGAAGCCACTGCGGAAGCAGATCAATCGGATAAAACAATGGTGTGATATACTGCCACGCCACCAGAAAAGCTCCATAAATATACTGAATATCTCTGAAAAAAACATTTGCTGCAGAAAGGAAAAATCCCATACCACAGGCAAAAATATACACCTGAATAATTAAAATCGGCGTTGCCAGCAAATAAGGTGTAAATGCCGAACGCGTCACAAGCATAACGAGAACCAACGCTCCCAAGGAGAATACAAAATCTACCATGGTACTTGTGACCTTTGATAATGTAAAAATATATTTCGGAACGTAAATCTTTTTAATCAACGCTCCATTATCCAGCACTGAATACATAGCCATTGTCGTGGAATTCCGAATAAAATCAAAAACTGCCTGCCCGGATAATAAATAAACCGGGAAATTTTCAATTCCTGCCCGGAACATATGGGAAAACACAGCTACCATAACAAGCATAATCAGCAGCGGATTTAAAATACTCCACAAATAACCGAGAAAACTTCTCCGGTACTTTAACTTCAAATCCCGGACAACCAGTTCCCGCAATAAATCTTTATATCGAAAAAGTGTGTTAAACCGTTCCATCATCAGATTCATACCAAGAATCTCCTTACGCGTATTTTAATAAGAATTTCTGCGGTGTTTAAATGCCAATACCGCCGCCGGGAAAGTTAAAAATCCCGTATACCGCATAAACCATACCGCTTTATTTTTTACACTATAGTAGGCTCCGGGATTACGCTTTTTTATAAAAGCATCTAATGCCATCGCCTCTTTGCGTTTGCCGCTGCCCAATGGAAAACTGATATAGATCTTCATCTGACTTCCAATCATCCAGCCAAGAATTTCATTGATGTACTGTCTCTGGGCTTCGCTTAATTTATCATCCATATGTTCTGCATACCGTTCCAGACGCAGCAAAACATGCAGATGATTTTTAAGATTTGCCTGCATTTTCTTAATTGACATACTTTGATTTGGCAGTCCCAAACGATACCGATATACGGATGGTTCAAGAAAAATCAATGTCTCCACATAGGGAATCGGGAATGTGATATATTCCATATCCACATAAAACATATGCTCGTCAATTTTTACCCGCATCTTCCGCAAAATCTCTGTTTTAATCGTCATCGCATGCATTGGCACCGTAACTTTTCCGGCAACCTCTTCCAGATGATAAATTCTTCCATACTCCACCTTTTCAAATGGATATTCCTGAAGCTTTGCCGGTTTCCGGGTTGTGTGGTCCACCATAGTATAATTACTCCCGACCACATCCACATCCAGCCGTTTCAGCATTTTAATCAGACGGCGGAAATTTTCCGTATCCACCCAATCATCACCGTCAACGACTTTAAAATACTTTCCGGCCGCTTCCTCAATTCCCCGGTTAATCGTAGAACCGTGACCACCATTCACTTTTGTGATTACACGGAAAGTCTGCGGATATTCCGTCTCATACCTTTTACCAATTTCCTCTGTTCTGTCCACAGAACCATCATTGACAACAAGGACCTCCAAATCCTCCATAATATCCGGATGAATAAAGGAAGTTAATGTCTCCTCCAAATAGGCTTCCACATTATAACTCGGTACAACAACCGTTAATATCTTTTCACTCATAATGGGTTCTCTTTCCTGAATTTTCTATTATATCCTTTTTATTCTAAAGCTTTTACACAGGTTTGTCAACGTATTGCAGCCGTCGCTGCCCTCGTTTATCGGCGTCCGAATCGGAATATTCCTGCAATAAAACCGCAGCCATAGGAAACATGCAGCAAAAAGTGAACCAGCAGCAATCTCAGACGCAGCATGAAGCCATCCGAGTTATCCTCAACTTTCAATTTCAATGAGGCCCCTGCATCCATTACCGCATAAAGTCCCAGTATTCCGGCATAAAGCTTCCGAAATCTTTCGCTGAAACAACTGAATAATCCTCCGAATATTAAAAACAGAACAAACAACATCGGAACAAGATGGGACAATCTTGCCGGCTTATGATGTTTCTTTATAACCGCAACCTTCCAGAGTCCATAACCAAAATATTGTTTGATCAGCCCCAGATAGGTATCCCTCGGATAATAGATACTGTGAATTTCGCTGGATATAAAGATCTTGCCTCCGGCTTCGCTGATCTTAAAATTAAAATCG
>CATYEA010000222.1 GCA_958405355.1 uncultured Lachnospiraceae bacterium | reverse complement strand
ATCTTTTGTAGATTTAAGGGATATGTATGGAGTTGTGCAGGTGGTATTCAGAAATACGGATTTATTTAAGGGAATCCGTAAAGAACAGTGTCTTTCCGTGGAAGGTGTGATCACAGAGCGGGATGAGGAAACTTATAATCCAAAGATCGCTACGGGAACGATTGAGCTGGAAGTTCATAAGGTGGAGATTCTTGGGAAAGTTTATCGGGATCTGCCTTTTGAAATCACAACATCGAAAGAAATCCGGGAGGATGTCCGGCTGAGATACCGTTATCTTGACTTAAGAAATCAGAAAGTGAAAGATAATATTTTATTCCGTTCCAAGGTTATCCGGTTTTTGCGGAATAAAATGGAAGATATGGGATTTACGGAAATTCAGACGCCGATTCTCTGTGCGTCTTCGCCGGAAGGCGCAAGGGATTATATTGTTCCGTCCCGTGTTCATAAAGGAAAATTTTATGCTTTGCCTCAGGCACCGCAGCAGTATAAACAGCTTTTGATGACTGCTGGCTTTGACAAATATTATCAGATTGCACCGTGTTTCCGGGATGAGGATGCCCGGGCGGACCGTTCTCCAGGAGAATTTTATCAGTTAGACTTTGAGATGAGCTTTGCGACCCAGGAGGATGTGTTTAAGATCGGCGAAGAGGTATTGGCTGAGACATTTAAGACTTTTGCACCGGAAGGATATGCGGTGACGGAAGCCCCATTCCCAGTCATTAGCTATAAACAGGCTATGCTGGAGTTTGGCACAGATAAACCGGACCTTCGCAACCCTCTGCGTATTATTGATGTCACGGAATTTTTCCAGAGATGCACATTTAAACCGTTCCATAAAAAAACTGTCCGGGCCATTCGGGTTCATGGGGATTTATCCAAAGGATTCCATGAAAAGCTTCTGAAATTTGCCCAGGAGATTGGGATGAGCGGTCTTGGTTATTTGGAAGTCCTGGAAGATATGAGTTATAAAGGACCGATTGATAAATTTATTCCGGAGGATATGAAAAAGGAACTGGCTGAGATTGGCAGCCTGTCCGTCGGAGATACGATTTTCTTCATTGCGGCGACGGAAAAACTGGCCTGCAAATATGCGGGACAGATTCGGGATGAGCTTGGTAAACGGATGAATCTGCTGGAAGAAAAGGCATACCGTTTCTGTTATATCAATGATTTTCCGATGTATGAAGTGGATGAAGAGACAAAGGAAATCGGTTTCACCCACAATCCATTTTCCATGCCTCAGGGCGGCTTGGAAGCTCTGCGGACAAAGGACCCGCTGGATATTCTGGCATACCAGTATGACATTGTCTGCAATGGTGTGGAATTGTCCTCCGGTGCTGTGCGGAATCATGATATTGAAATCATGGTGAAGGCCTTTGAAATCGCAGGTTATGATGAAGAAACTCTGAAAGAAAAATTCGGTGCCCTCTACAATGCGTTCCAGTTCGGTGCTCCGCCTCATGCCGGAATGGCACCAGGCGTTGACCGAATGATCATGCTGCTTCGGAATGAAGAAAATATCCGTGAGGTCATTGCCTTCCCGATGAACAGCAATGCCCAGGATCTGATGTGCGGTGCGCCAAATGAAGTGACTGAAAAACAGCTCCGGGAAGCCCATATTAAAGTCAGAGATTAATAAGAGAAATATTTAAATGAGAACCGGAGAGTCTTTGAGGATTTCTGGTTCTCATTTTTTTGAAAATAAGCGGGTGACAGTTGGAATTAAAAGTGCTATCATAAGCATTGTAGCTTTTGTTAAGGCGTAAATTATAGCGGGAAGATGATTTGTTGTGGAAGAAAAACAGGAAAAAAGATTTGAGATGGATATGTGCAGCGGTCCCATCATGAAAAAGATGCTGATGTTTGCCATACCGCTGGTCTGTTCCAGTATTCTTCAGCTTTTGTTCAATGCTGCGGATATTGTTGTGGTAGGGCGTTTTGCAGGAGATAATTCGCTGGCAGCGGTAGGTTCAAATACGGCGCTGATCAATCTACTCACGAATCTGTTTATCGGCTTGTCTGTCGGTGTGAATGTTTTGACCGGTTTATGTTATGGGGCAAAACAGGAAAAGGATTTGACAGAAACTGTCCATACAGCGATGCTTTTGAGTCTGTTCAGCGGTCTTTTTTTAATGGTCGGCGGAATTGTCAGTGCTCACGTACTCCTTGAATGGATGCAGGCGCCCCAGGAGGTTATCGGCCTGGCAACACTCTATCTTCGGATTTATTTTATCGGAATGCCGGCGGTGATGGTCTATAACTTCGGAAGTGCGATCTTAAGAGCCGTGGGAGATACGCGGCGGCCATTGTTTTATCTGACTGAGGCTGGAATCATTAATGTTATTTTAAATCTCTTTTTTGTTATCATATGCCGTTTGGATGTGGCCGGGGTTGCTCTGGCAACAGTCATTTCCGAGACGGTGTCCGGCGGCCTTGTATTTCGATGTTTAATGAAGGAAAAGGGCGGTATCCAGTTGATACCTTCAAAGCTTCATATTTATAAAGATAAGTTGCAGAAAATTTTGAGGATCGGTCTGCCAGCCGGTTTCCAGGGAATTGTGTTTGCATTGTCGAATGTGTTGATTCAATCTTCGGTGAATATTTTCGGAGCGACGATCGTTGCAGGAAATTCGGCAGCGGCGAATATCGAAGGCTTTGTTTATGTGTCCATGAATGCCTTTCATCAGGCCACCGTTTCATTTACGAGCCAGAATATGGGGGCCGGAAAATATGAACGGATCAATAAGATTCTTTTTTGCGGGCAGATCTGCGCGATCGTGGTCGGTCTTGTTTTAGGTAATGCCTGTGTTATTTTTGGAAATCCATTACTCGGTGTATATTCATCCAGTCCGGAGGTTATTCAGGCTGGTCTTGTACGGCTTCGGGTCATTGCTGCGACCTATGCACTTTGCGGGATGATGGATGTTATGGTTGGAAGTCTGCGTGGAATCGGGTATTCCATTATGCCGATGATCGTTTCGACGATTGGTGCCTGCGGACTTCGTATTCTTTGGTTGGCGACAGTTTTTCAGATACCGGAATTCCACAATGTACGAATGGTATATTATTCTTATCCGGTAACATGGATTGTGACATTCATTGCCCATGTCATATGTTTCATATGGGCCAGAAGGCGAGTCGGAAAACGGATTCAGCCGGCAACAGTATAAATGGGAGGAATTGCAAATGAAAACAGCGGTTGTGACAGACAGTAACAGCGGTATCACGGCAGAGCTGGGCAGAGAACTCGGTGTCTATGTTGTGCCTATGCCGGTGATGGTTGACGGGAAAACCTATTATGAAGGTGTGAATCTGACCCAGGAAGCTTTTTTTCAAAGTCAAATGAGCGGCGGTGATATTACAACTTCCCAGCCGTCGCCGGGCGATGTCATGGACTTGTGGGAGCGGGTATT
This sequence comes from uncultured Lachnospiraceae bacterium, assembly GCA_958405355.1. Classification (GTDB taxonomy): domain Bacteria; phylum Bacillota; class Clostridia; order Lachnospirales; family Lachnospiraceae; genus Frisingicoccus. Next base: position 336 of record CATYEA010000222.1, on the reverse strand, counting down.
AGACGAAGGCTATGATGATCTTGTCTATATTCCAATGTCCAGTGGTTTAAGCAATTCCTGCGCCAGTGCAATTATATTGGCGAGAGACTATGACGGTAAGGTTCAGGTCGCCGATAATCATCGGATTTCAGTGACCCAGTATGCCTCAGTACTGGATGCCTTAAAACTGGCAAATGAGGGAAAAAATGCACTTCAGATTAAGGAAGCCTTAGAAGCTGCCGCCTATGATGCAAGTATCTATATTGCGGTGGATACGTTGGAATTTTTGAAAAAGGGCGGACGAATCACACCGGCAGCCGCAGCCATTGGCGGCGTACTCAATATAAAACCGATTCT
>CATYEA010000221.1 GCA_958405355.1 uncultured Lachnospiraceae bacterium | reverse complement strand
ATGAAGCTTTTCTAAATAGTTATGATGAAAAGACCTATGCCGGACTTCGTATGAATACACTGAAAATGACTCCGGAGGAGTATTTGAAGCTGACCGGTCAGGAACTGGAGCCGGTATCCTGGTGTCCGACAGGATTTTATTATAATGGCAGCCGGGAGTATTCTAAAAATCCACTGTATCATGCGGGGTTATATTATATTCAGGAGCCAAGCGCTATGTTTCCGGCTCAGGTCCTTCCGGTGGAAGCGGGAGACTTTATTCTTGATATGTGTGCGGCGCCTGGCGGAAAAAGTACAGCTTTGGCGGCAAAACTTCAGGGAACAGGCCTGCTTGTTTCCAATGATATCAGTGCGTCCAGGGCGAAAGCGCTGCTTAAAAATATTGAAGCCAGCGGTGTACGGAACAGTATTGTTCTGACCGAAGACCCGAAGAATCTGGCTGGGCCTTTTGCGGAGTATTTTGATAAAATACTTATCGATGCGCCATGTTCCGGCGAAGGTATGTTTCGTAAAGAGCCGTCTATGATGAAAGCCTGGGAGAAAAATGGCCCGGATTTTTTTTCAAAGCTGCAGCGTGAAATCGTGGACAGCGGTATCCGTATGTTAAAAGCCGGAGGAATGATGGTCTACTCGACCTGTACATTTTCTGTAGAAGAAAATGAGGGGACGTTAAAATATATTTTGGATAATTATCCGGAGATGCACGTTATTCCAATCGAACAGGATGGCGAAGGCCTTGCGTCGGCTCATCCGGAATGGGTGGACGGACCGGAGGAAATCCGTTATGCAAGGCGGCTCTGGCCTCACCGTTTAAAAGGTGAGGGTCATTTTACTGCCCTGCTTAGAAAAGACGGGGAACAGAGTCTTAGAGTTGCTGCCGCCGCAGAATCTGGCGGTATAAAAGAACTTCCGGAGGAATTTGCCAGGTTTTTAAAAGAGGGCGCCGTAAATCTGAAGTTTGATCCGGCACGGTTGATCTTGCAGGGAGATCATCTGAGTTATCTTCCTGAAAACGCACCTTCTCTTGGAAAACTTCGCCGAATGCGTACCGGCTGGTATCTGGGAGATATTAAGAAGAAGCGGTTTGAACCTTCGGGATTTTTTGCCCGGGGACTTGCGCCTTCCGAATGTGATCACTGGATTGATCTGGAATTGTCCGATGCCCGTGTTATTAAGTATTTAAAGTGTGAAACGCTGGAAGTATCGCCGGAATTGCCGAATGGCTGGTATATTGTCGGTGTTTGCGGTCATTCTCTGGGATGGGGTAAGGTGTCAGGCGGTACGTTAAAAAATAAATATCCATCCGGATGGCGGTGGCAGTAGATGAGATTAGATAAATATTTGACAGAAATGGGGCTGGGCAGCCGGAGTGAAGTGAAACAGGGCATCCGAAAAGGCTCTGCGAAAGTAAATGAAACAATAGTGACCCGACCGGAATATAAAGTGACGGATAAAGATAAAGTTTTTTGGAAAGGCACACCGGTGGACTTTGTGGAATATGAATACATTATGCTCAACAAACCGGCCGGGGTTATTTCTGCCACAGAAGATTCCAGAGAGAAAACGGTGGTTGACTTGATCAAGGACAGCCGGAGAAAAGATTTGTTTCCGGTGGGGCGTCTTGACAAGGACACGGAAGGTCTGCTTCTTTTGACCAATGACGGAAAACTGGCGCATAAGTTATTGTCACCGAGACATCATGTGGCAAAGGTTTATTACGCCAAGGTCAAAGGAATAATGACAGCGGAAGATGTGAAACTCTTTGCTGAGGGACTTTATGTAGATGAGGAACTGACCGCGCTGCCGGCGGAGCTTGAAATTCTCGCCACGCATCTGTCAGCCGAAGAGGAAAGCACTGCCCTGGAAGGAACGTCAGGAACCTCGGAAATCCGTCTGAAGATTTTTGAAGGTAAATTTCATCAGGTCAAGCGGATGGTTCAGGCAGTGGGTAAGGAAGTTACTTATTTAAAACGTCTTTCTATGGGAAGTCTTGTACTGGACGGAGACCTGGAGCCGGGAGCGTATCGATTATTAACAACCAGTGAACTGGAGGAACTGTATGCTGAATAATATGGAAGCGGTTCTGTTTGATCTGGACGGAACATTGGTAGAATCCATGTCCATGTGGGGCGACATTGATGTGGAGTATCTGAAAAAATTTCATTTGCCTGTGCCGGAGGGGCTGCAGCAGGCTATTGAAGGCCTGAGTATGTATCAGACGGCAGTTTATTTTAAAGAGAATTTTGCTATTGAAGACAGTCTGGAAGAGATCATGGATGACTGGAACCGGATGGCCTACGAAAAATATACGACGGATATTCCTTTAAAGCCGGGTGTCCGGGCATTCCTGGATGAACTAAAGACAAGAAAAATCCCCTGCGGCATTGCCACGAGCAATTCCCGGGTATTAACAGAAGCTATCTTAAAAAGCCATCAGATTGAAGACTATTTTTCCGTCATGGTGACGGGAGATGAGATTACAAATGGAAAGCCGGATCCGGAAGTCTATCTGGAGGCGGCAAAAAAGCTGGGGACAGCGCCGGAGCGATGTCTTGTCTTTGAAGATATCCCATTTGGAATTATTGCCGGGAAACGGGCCGGAATGACGGTCTGCGCTGTCGAGGATGAGTATTCAATAAAAGATAGAGAAGAAAAAATCCGGCTTGCGGATTTTTATATAAAGAGTTATGAGGAACTGTTATGATTAAAGATTTTTTACCGGTTTGTAAAGCGGATATGGAAGCCAGAGGATGGGATGAAGTCGATTTTGTCTATGTTATCGGCGATGCCTATGTGGATCATCCATCCTTTGGCCATGCCATTATCAGCCGGATACTGGAAGCGAATAATTACCGGGTGGGAATTATTTCCCAGCCGGATTGGAAGAATAAAAAAAGTATAGATATTTATGGAAGGCCCAGACTTGGATTTATTATCAGTGCCGGAAATATGGATTCAATGGTCAATCACTATACGGTATCAAAAAAGCGGCGTCATAATGATGCTTTTACGCCGGGCGGTGTTTATGGAAAACGTCCCGATTATGCCACGGTGGTCTATGGCAATCTGATTCGTCAGACCTACAAGGATGTTCCAATCATCATCGGCGGTATTGAGGCGAGTTTAAGACGCCTGGCCCATTATGATTACTGGAGTGATACGGTAAAGCGTTCTGTTCTTTTGGATTCGGGGGCAGATCTGTTGTTGTATGGTATGGGTGAGCGTTCTGTTGTGGAAGTGGCTGATGCTTTGGACAGTGGACTGGAGATTCGGGATATTACTTTTGTTCCGGGTTCTGTCTATAAAACCAAGTCCCTGGATTCGGTATACGATGCCATTACATTACCATCTTTTAATGAGATTAAAGAAAGCAAACGCAAATATGCGGAAAGCTTTTATACCCAGTATATCAATACAGACCCATTCAGCGGACAGCGGATGGTGGAAAAGTATGGGGAACATTTGTATGTGGTACAGAATCCGGCGGCAAAACCTCTGACAACGGCAGAGATGGACCGGGTTTACGGCTTAAATTATATGCGGACCTATCATCCGTCTTATGAAGCGGCCGGAGGTGTTCCGGCCATTGAAGAGGTCAAATTCAGTCTGGTGAGCAACCGGGGATGTTTTGGTGGATGCAGTTTTTGTGCATTGACTTTTCATCAGGGGCGGATCATCCAGACCCGGAGCCATGAGTCCATCATTAATGAAGCGAAGGCGTTTACCTGGGACCCTGATTTTAAAGGCTATATCCATGATGTCGGCGGACCGACAGCGAATTTCAGACATCCGTCCTGTC
>CATYEA010000220.1 GCA_958405355.1 uncultured Lachnospiraceae bacterium | reverse complement strand
GAACCCGTGACCCCTTCCTTACCAAGGAAGTGCTCTACCTCTGAGCCACATCAGCGTGGTATCAAATCTTTGAACCGCTTAATTAATATAATATATAAACGCTTTCTTGTCAACTGTTTTTTCAATTTTAGCTACATTGAAAAAGGCTACACTTGATTCATTCCTTCCAGAATATCCTGGAGTTTCCCTTTGATTCGGCGCAGCGCATTGTCGATGGATTTTTCCTTTTTTTCAAGTTTTTCCGCCATCTGGGCATAGCTATATCCCTCAAGGAATAATTTTAAAACCGACAATTCAAAAGAACTGAGCCGTTCATCAAGTTTCGCCTGAATCATCTCCATCCGTTCTTTGTTGATAAGCGTTTCCTCCGGGCTGACAGCAGAAACAGAAGGCCGATGCCACTGTTCTTCCAATTCCAGACCTTTTGAATCACTCAACGATACATAACTATTCAGTGGACTGTGTTTTTTACGCGCCGCACTGGCCACTGCCGAATATATCTGACGATCAATGCACAATTTAGAAAATCGATAAAAAGAAGCCTCTTTTTCCGGATCGAAATCCTGCACCGCTTTAAAAAGACCAATCATTCCCTCCTGAATCAAATCTTCCGTCTCACCGCCGATAAGAAACATGGAACGGGCTTTTTTTATGACCAGCGGTTTATATTTTTCCATAATACGATCCAGTGCCGCCCGGTCTCCCTGGCGGCACCGGCAGATCAATATCTCATCCTTCTCACGGTCATCTGTCATTTAATTCATCCTCTGTCGAACAATTTCATAAGCCAGAATACCTGCTGCCACCGACGCATTCAGAGAATCAATATCTCCCTTCATCGGTATCGAAGCGATATAGTCACATTTCTCCCGAACAAGACGGCTGACGCCTTCACCTTCATTTCCAACAACAAGGCCGATCGGTCCTTTCAGATTCAAGCGGTACATCACATCTCCGCCCATATGTCCACAGACAAACCAAAGTCCTTCTTTTTTTAACTGATCAATCGTCTGTCCAAGATTGGCGACCTTTGCCACCGGCGTATAATTCAACGCCCCCGCCGAAGTCTTAGCCACTACGCCAGTCAATCCCACAGCCCGGTGTTTTGGGATAATCACACCATGGGCTCCGGCCAGGTTGGCTGTACGGATAATTGCTCCCAGATTGTGTGGGTCCTCAATTCCATCCAGAAGAAAAATAAAAGGCTCTTCATTTTTTTCGCGGGCAATGGCCAGAATATCTTCTACCGTACTATAGCTATAGGCAGCGGCCACCGCAATAACTCCCTGATGCTGATGAGTTTCAGACAATTGGTCTAAACGTTCTTTTTTTACAAAACGGATATATGTATCCTGTTTTTTTGCTGCACGGATGATGGACTTAACCGGCCCATCTTCACAGCCGTCCAGTACAAATAATTTATCAATGGTTCTTCCCGAACGAAAAGCCTCCATAACCGGATGCCTTCCTTCGATTTTGAATTCTTCATATCCCATGATCTATTCTCCTAACTTGTCACCGATTCCCAGTTGAATGAGCGTGACCATGCGCTCATAGTCCTGTTTTAAATGCAAATATCCCATCACCGCTTCAAAACCTGTAGCCATCCGATAATCCGTCATTTCGGCATTTTTAGCCATTGTGTGAGAACGAGCATTTCTTCCCCTCTTATAGACGGCCATTTCCTCTTCCGTAAAAACATCCATAAGCTTCACCGCCGCTTCAGCCTGGGTCTGAGCTTTCACCAGGCGACTGGAACGCTTATGAAGTTTATTTACCGGTGCATTTCCCTGTTCTACAACAAGAGAACGGATGACAAGTTCATAGGCTGCATCACCGATATAAGCCAGAGTCAGCGGCGAATATGTTTTTAAATCAACCGGCTCCAATCCAAAGGTCTCCCGAAATTTCCGGTTAAGGCTGCTTACGCTCTCTTCCATTTTACACCTTCTCTTGTATCTTCAAGCAAGATGCCCTGGGAAGCCAACTGGTCACGGATCTCATCAGCCCTGGCGAAATTCTTTGCCTTGCGGGCCGCCTGACGCTCTTCAATTAATTTTTCAATATCTTCATCCAGAAGCTCTTTTTCCCGTTCTGTGATAATACCAAGCACGTCACAGAGCTTTTTGATCGTCGAACGAACGGCTTCTGCCAATTCTGCGGAAGATTCTGCGGTTACATGAACATTTGCCAGTTTAACCAATTCAAAAATAGCTGAAACAGCATCCGCTGTATTAAAGTCATCCTCCATGGAATCTTCAAACTTTTTAACAAGAGCTTCTACCTGTCCCATCACTTCTTTTTCTGCATCATTCATGGCAGCATCTGTGCCCCGAATGCCATCGAGACGTTCTACGGCTGTCAGGATTCGTTCCAGACCATTTTTCGAAGCAGCCATAAGATCCGCACTGAAATTCAAAGGACTCCGGTAATGAGCACTCAGCATAAAGAAACGAAGTACCTGAAGGTCATACTTTTCGCTGATTTCCCGAACTGTGAAAAAGTTTCCAAGAGATTTGGACATTTTTACATTGTCAATATTTAAAAAGCCATTGTGCAGCCAGTATTTCGCAAATGGTTTTCCATTCGCAGCTTCACTCTGGGCAATTTCATTTTCGTGATGAGGGAAAATCAGATCCTCGCCGCCGGCATGGATATCAATCTCTTCACCAAGATATTTTTTCGACATTACCGAACACTCAATATGCCAGCCCGGACGTCCGTCCCCCCATGGTGATGGCCAGGATGGTTCTCCTTCCTTTTTCGGTTTCCAGAGTACGAAATCCATCGGATCTTCTTTTTCATCACTGACAGCGATACGGATTCCGGCAGACAAATCATCCAGATTCTTTTTGGACAGTTTTCCATAGCCTTCAAACTTCCGTGTCCGATAATATACGGTGCCATTCACTGCATAGGCGTAGCCTTTGTCAATCAATGTCTGAATCATCTCAATCATGCCGTCGATTTCTTCCGTTGCCTTCGGATGGGTCGTTGCTTCCTTTACATTCAGCCCTTCCATATCTGTCTGGGCTTCTTTAATATATCTCTCGGAAATAACCGACGCAGGAACACCTTCTTCATTGGCTTTTTTGATAATCTTGTCATCTACATCTGTAAAATTGGATACATAGTTCACATCATAGCCCTTATACTCAAAATACCGGCGTACTGTATCAAAAACAATCATCGGACGGGCATTTCCGATATGGATATAGTTATATACGGTCGGTCCGCACACATACATACGCACCTTTCCCTCTTCTACAGGAACAAATTCTTCTTTTTTTCGTGATAATGTATTATAAAGTTTCATAATCACTGTACCTCCTCGTCAATATAGCGGGTTGCTACTGTTTTTTCATTATATTGGGTGGAAATGATGCCGCCGTCCGACATCCGGGAATAAACCCCCTGAAACTTTCCATTATAAGTATATAATCCGGTCAGGTTGCTGTAAAGCTGAAATTCATATGGTTTTTTACCAAAATTTATATTTTCCGTTTTATATGGCCGGCAATACTCCTGGGCGATGTAATTGTGCCCAAGACAACTTTCACCAATCCGGCGCCACTCTTTATGGCTGTAGTCCACGCCGGCATAGACCCCTTTCGCCGCATAGGAATCCACAGGTTTAATGATCCAGTCATCCTTATCCCGCCAGAGTCCTTCCAATGCTTCCGATGTCATCTTATCCAACTCAAAAGTTTTTGGCAAATGCTCTTCAATGAACTTATTTTCCTCTGGCGTTGAAATATTCTTTGTCATCGGCTGGACAAGCACCTGACAGATGGCTTTATGATG
>CATYEA010000219.1 GCA_958405355.1 uncultured Lachnospiraceae bacterium | reverse complement strand
TTTCTATAATTTTAACAATATCTTTTTCGTCGAACGCACAGCTAATACAGGCAGCTACAAAGATACCGCCATACACGCCGTTACCACCATGGGTTACGCTGGCAGCTTCCCTTGCCATCGCAGCGGCTTTATCAGGATTTCCCGGATTTACCAGTCCCCATGTATCAATAAAAATCTGACCGCCAATCTGTTCCGCCATCGTGCTTCCATTCTGTTCGATACTCCCGCTTCTCGGCGCAGAAATGCCATTTCTCAAGTTTAAGTAAGCAGTATGCTCCGTTGATATACCAAATCCGCCCCACCAGAAAAATCCATGTTCAAAAGGGGCATAATTCAGCAGAGCTTCCGCCACATCCTGAGATTTCACATGATATCCTTTTTTGCTGTCTTCCACTGAGCGCAGGAAGAACAAAGGACCATTGCTGTCGTCATCTGCAGCAAAATTAATATAGTCTGCCGGATAATGTTCCAGCTTCTCGCCAAAGATATTTTTAATCTTATCATAAGTCCAGCCTTCAACAGGTGCTCCGAACCGGATGCCGATTATCTTTGCCAGCCATCCCGCGTATATCTTTTCTATATATTCAGTCTTCATATATTCTCCCTTTCCACTACCCTTTCACGCTTCCGCTCGTCATACCTTCAATAAATTTACGGCTGAACAGCAGATACAGTATAATAACAGGTGCAATCGTAATAACACTAGCCGTATAAATCTTCGCCATATCGCTGCCATACTCACCAGTAAATTTGACAAACCGGGTAGCCACCGGTTTGATAATCTCCGTAGTAACAAACGTATTTGACCAGAGGTACTCGTTCCACACATTCACAAACACAAGAATAGCCACAGTTAAAAACATCGGTTTTGCAATAGGCAGCGTAATTTTCATAAAGCTATCCAGTTCATTGCAGCCATCGATCTTCGCTGCCTCCTCCAGTTCTCTGGGAATTCCCGCCAGAAACGTCTTTAAAAGCAACATATTAAATGGTATCTGCATCGCAATGTATACCAGCATCAGTCCTACTCTGGTATCAATCAGATGAAGTTTGTTAAAGATAAAGTAATCCGGTACGATATAGAGAAATCCAGGCAGAGAAATTGCCACGAAGAAATAAGCATTAAAAAATCCTCTTCCCTTGTATTCCAGCTTGCTGATAGAATAAGCCCCCAAACCGGCCACTGCCAAAACCACGACAATTACCACTGCCGCTATCAGTAAGCTGTTAATATATGCCTGTCCGTAACCGCCGATCTGCCATGTCTCAGGATAGTTGTTAAACACCCACTGTTTCGGCAGCCCTAATGGCATCGTCTTTACCTCCCGATCCGATCGGAAGGAGTTTATGAATACCTGAAGCAGTGGCACAAGCGCAAACAGCAGCATCCCAAATAAAAATACATATTTAACGATATACCAGATACTGATTTTCTTTTTCTTATCCATTCTCAATCCCTCCCTTCTCGCTGATCACCTTCTGTACAAAATACAGTATGATGCAGATACCGCACTGAATTACGCAGAGTGCATTGGCATAACCCGCCCGGTACTTTGTAAATGCATTCTTATAAATATACGTCGACATAATCTCTGTCGCATTGGCCGGACCGCCGTTCGTCATAATGTAAACGTAATCGAATGTCAGGAAGGACCACATGATCGTCATAATGAGAACAAAAGCAATTGTAGGTCTGATTCCCGGGATAGACACGTGCAAAAGCTCCTGAAACCGGTTTGCTCCATCCACTCTGGCAGCTTCATAAAGTTCGGAATCAACCTGCTGCAGTGCTCCCAAAAATAACACCATGATAAATCCCCACCAATGCCAGTTGTCAACAAACGCAACCGAATACAGGGCGATCTTGGGATTTCCGAGCCAAAGTGGGTTCGCCAGGCCATCCCAGCCAAGGTTTGCAACTACCTGAGTAAACCCATAATACGGGTTCATAGAGGCAGTCCAGATTTTACCTGCAACCGCCGCCGATATGACATAAGGGATAAAAAATGTTGTACGAAAAATCATCTGCCCCCGGTTTAATTGGCTTACAATAATTGCTACAACAAACCCAAGAATGAGCGGTACTGTAATAAATACCAGCAGCCATTCAATGTTATGTAAGATTGCCTGTTTCACCATAGGATCCGCTGCAATCTCTTTAAAATTATCCAGGCCTATGAATTTAGCAGCGCCCAAACCGTTCCATTCATACAGTGACATAACCAGTGTGCTTAACGACGGCAGGGTAACAAGCGCAAGATGGATTACAAAGGCCGGAAGTATAAAAAGATATGGTGTCAAATGTATTTTCTTGTTTTTCACGTATTCACCTTCCTGATAAAACACGGATGAGTGTGCGTTTCATGGGAATTCCCTTAATATTGAAACATCACTCATCCGTGTCCGATTTATTTATGATTCAGCTTTCTGCAAGTCTTTTTAATTATTCAGGAAGCACCGGAGCTGTACCACTTGCCAGCGCAGCATCGAGATATTCCTGAGATTTATTCATAAAATCGTCCACGCTGAGTACCCCTAAGAACATAGAATCCACATTTTCATTCATATAGACTCTCATGTCAGACGGATAGAATGTCCAAGAGCAGAAACCAATCTGGTTGTTCGTTTGTGCATCCATAAGCAGCTGGTACTGGTCAAACATCTTCGGGTCCATACCCTCAAGTTTGGATATGTCGAAATCCTTTAAAGGATATGGCTGATACCCTGCTTCATTAATCGATGCATAGTGACGGTCCATACTTGTAAATAAGTAATTTAATACTTCCGCTGCCAGATCCGGATTTTTAGAGTTAGCATTAATGGAATACCCACCGCCTGTCGCAAACGGAAGTATGCTTCCGATCTCCGGATCTTTCGGCATCATCTCAGAATCCCAGTTACAGTCTGGATATGTCGTATTCAGCTGGTTTGAAGCCCATGTTCCATTTATCATCATCGCTGCTCTGCCTTCTGCAAAGAAAGCCATCATGTCTTCGTTCGTAATAGACTGAGAAGCGTTGTCTCCGAGCCAGCCTTCTGTCCACCAATCAACCATGGTCTGAATTGATGCAGTCAGCTTCGGGTCTGTGAATTTGCCTTCTCCTGTCAAGGCCTTACGAAGAACATCCGGTCCAGCGTAACAGCTGGTAAATGTTGAATACAGCCAGTCAACTGCGCCCTGATAATTGGAGTTTCCAAACGACAGTGGTATAATCCCTTTGTCCTTAATTTCCTTCATCAGGGTGATCAGCTCATCTTTTGTTTCCGGCTTTTTCCAGCCATTCTCTTCCATGACGTCCATATTGTAATAAATCACCATGCCCTCAAAGCTTGTCGGCAGTGAAAACAGTTTTTCATTATAGAAACAGCTGTCATAGGCCCAGCCATAAAACATATCCTGCCAGCCATATTTTGCCGCATAATCATCAAGTGCCAGAACACGTTCCGCTTTCGCGAATTCAGCAACATCGGTTGGGCCATCCAGGTCCAGAATATCAGGGCCACCGCCGCCGGCGACCTCCACCTGCAGACTTTGACGGTCATTATACATCTTGATCTCAATATCCACATCCGGAAATGCTTCCTGCAGTGGACCATCTATATATTTCTCTCTTACCGCCACCTGCGCCGCATCAGCCAAATACGTGGAAATAACCAATTTTTCTCTTTTTCCCTCACCCTTTGCTGCCTCAGTTTTCTCTGCTGTTGTTGTTTCTCCTGCCGCCTGTTTTTCTGTTGTCGCCGTCTCAGACGCTTTTTGGCCCGAGCAGGCGGTCAGTGCCAGCAGGCTCCACGCCGTCAAAGTTAATGCCAGTATCCTCTTTGTTTTCTTCA
>CATYEA010000218.1 GCA_958405355.1 uncultured Lachnospiraceae bacterium | reverse complement strand
ATATTGAGTCAAATCTTATTTAAAAATGAGAAGAAAGCAGGTCTGCATGAGCAGTATGATTACAGCCTTATGACCGGATTATCCGGAATTGGTTATGGTCTGCTATATAATCTGGATTCGAGCCTTCCGGGAATACTGGATATGAAAATTTAATAAACAGGAGAAATGTAAAAGGCAAGGAGGGATGTGCATGAACACCTACGAAGAAACGGTATCTTATCGGTTTGCTGCATTTTGCTGGAAAGTATTAAGAAGAAGCGTTTGCAAATATTTCGAGGAGAATAACCGACGTAGGGAGAGGGAATTCTCTCTTTCTTTATTATATGAGGAAGCAAATGATCGTCTGCATATGGAAGATGAATATTTGGGATGTTCTTACCATTTTACCGTACATGGTTCTCAGGTAGAGGTTCAGGACGAATGTCTTGGGGCTGCGATGAACCGATTAAGTGTGGATGAACAGGAGGTTTTATTGCTTTATTATTTTTTAGGATTCAAAAATGAAGAAATTGCACAAATGTCCGGGTGTACGATGCGAACGGTCATTCGCAGGAAGAATAAAGGCCTGGCATCGATGAAAAAAGATTTGGAGGAACAGTATGGACTTGAAAGGTAGGAATTACCTGCTGCCTTATAAGGTTATTAAGGAAGCGGTTGAAGGGGATACCGAAGCCATTCAGGAAGTCCTCGGTTTCTATCATGGATATATATGTAAACTTTGTACCCAGACATTTTATGACGACAGTAAAAATGTGCATTATGTTGTGAATCAGGATATGGTAGAGCAGCTTGAAAATATACTTGTTCAAGCAATTGTTATGAATTTTAAAATAGACTTTGATCCAGATGAAAAGTCGTAAAAAAAAGAGGTTCTCTGAAACGGTATGTTGTTTTCGGTAGAACCTCTTTTGTATTATTTGAAATCGACAATGGTAACGCCGGTTTCGCCTTCGCCGAAAGTACCAAGACGATAGGATTTGACGTAACGGCATTTTTTGAGTTTATTATGGACGGCAGTACGGAGTTTTCCGGTTCCCCGGCCATGGATAATCGTTACCTGATTTAAATGGGCCAGATAGGCATCATCCAGATATTTATCCAGTTCCGGCATGGCCTCGTCCACAGTTTTACCGATAATGTTCAGGCTGGTGCTGATGGAAGCGGACTTGGACATTTTGATTTTTCCGGCACCGGTTTTCTTTAAGGTCGGCGCTTTGATTACTTCCTCATCCAGCAGCTCCAGATCGGTCAGGTTAATCATGGATTTTAAGATACCCATTTGCACGGCGACCTGTCCTTTACTGTCAGGTTTTCCGGTAATGGTTCCTTTGAGATTAAGACTGAGGACACGGACACTGTCGCCAGGATGAAAATCTTCCGGACGGTTTTTCTTTGCCTGGTCTTTTTTCAAAGCCAATCGTTCATCGGTTTTGGAAAGTTTATCCCGGAGGTTGGAACGTTTCTTTTCAAGTTCTTTCATGTTTCCGGTTTTTCCGGCAGCCAGTTTGTTCATATCGCGGATGGTCTGATCTGCATAATCCTTCGCATCCTGAAGAATTTTCCGGGCCTGCTCATTGGCTTCACGGAGAATCCGTTCTTTTTGTTTAGAAAGGTTATCCTGTTTGACTTCCAGCTTTTGTTTTAGTTGGGCCACTTCGGCTTTATATTGTTCAATTTCCAGCCGTTCTTTTTCTATGGTTGAGCGGCTTGTCTCCAGATCGGAGATTAAATCCTCAAAACTTTGGTCGTTGGCATCGATGAATTTTTTTGCTTCTTCAATCATATAGCCCGGCAGGCCAAGTTTACTGGAAATGGCAAAAGCATTACTCTTGCCGGGAATACCGATGAGGAGGCGGTACGTCGGGCTTAAAGTTTCCACATTAAATTCACAGCTTGCGTTGCAGGCGCCTTCCGTAGAAAGGGCAAAAACTTTAAGTTCGCTGTAATGGGTGGTTGCCATGGTGGTCACATCCCGGCGCAGGAAGTTTTTCAAAATGGCCATAGCCAGAGCGGCACCTTCTGTCGGGTCCGTTCCGGCACACAGCTCATCCAAAAGAACAAGTGACCGATAATTAGATTTTTCAATAATGGATACAATATTTGTCATATGAGACGAGAAGGTACTGAGACTTTGCTCAATACTCTGTTCATCGCCAATATCGGCAAATACATCTTCGTAAACGGACAGCTCTGAATGGTCAAATGCCGGAATATGCAGCCCGGCCTGGCCCATTAATGTTAAAAGCCCAACGGTTTTTAAGGATACGGTCTTACCACCTGTGTTTGGTCCGGTGACAATGAGAAGCCGATAGTCTTTTCCGATGGAAATGTCGATAGGTACAACTTTCTTTTTGTCCAGAAGCGGGTGGCGTCCTTTTTTAATGTTTATATAGCCATTTTCATTAAATAATGGTTCTGTGCCGCTATAACTTCTGGAGAGATTTGCCTTGGCAAACACAAAGTCCAGGTGGGCCATGACGGTAATATTGGTGGATAATTCCTCCTGATATTCGGCACACTGGTTGCTCAAATCAGCAAGAATTTTCTCAATTTCTTCTTTTTCTTTAGCGGCCAGCTCCCGTAAATCGTTATTTAATTTGACAACAGCCATTGGCTCGATAAATAAAGTGGAGCCGGAAGACGACTGATCGTGAATCATTCCCTGAACCTGGCTTCGATATTCGGCTTTGACCGGAAGACAATAACGGCCGCCGCGCATGGTGATCAGATTATCCTGGAGCATGGAACTGACAGAGGATGAATTGACCATGGCATTTAACTGACTGTGGATTCGTTCATTTGTCAGTTTAATGGAACGGCGGACATGCTTTAAGCCTGGGCTGGCATCATCAGCAATCTCTTCTTCTGAAAGAATACAGCGTCGGATTTCCCGGCACACCGGAGACAGGGGTTCAATGGCGTTGAATAAACCATCCAGTGAATCGCTGGACATGTCGTCCGTCTCACGTCGTCCATAGGATTTGGCGCGCAAAGCTGTTTCAAGCAGAGAGGCCATGTGCAGCAATTCTGTTACAGACAGACTGGAACCGACCTTTAAGCGAAGCAGAGAGTCACGGATATCCCGAAGGCCGGAAAAGGAAAGACTTCCTTTGGCATAAATCCGGGAGAGTGCATCGCTTGTTTCCATTTGACCCTGGCAGATTTCGCCCAAATCTGTCGATGGCAGCAGGTTTTTACACATATCTTTGCCCATCGGAGATGTGGCGCAGTCTGTTAGTTTTTCTATGATTTTATTGTATTCTAAAATTCTTAATGCTTTTTCATTCATAAGTAACACCTCATATGATCGTATTTATTATTGTACCCTATAACAGGAAAAATGAAAATGGATTTTTTGTTTTTATATTGGATATATTAATGACAAAGGAGGTGTGAATGATGGCAAACAGAGGATTTACAGACAAAGTAAAAGTTGAGAAGGTTATTCATCAGGCGCTTGGCAAAACAAAGGAAGTCGTCTCGGATATGAAAGAGGCTGCAGAAGAGGTTGTTGAGAAAGTAAAAGATAAGATGTAGCATGTTTTATAATCAGGGAATACCTTTTGGGGTATTCCTTTTTTATTGCGATATTTAATGTACCCTGGACCTTTGAGATGTGCTATACTATTTACACAATCAGGATTAGAAATGGAGATAAAATATGAGATTTATTTATGAACTGCGGGAGGGAGACAACATCTCCGGCATTTATTTATGCAAAAACAAACAGAATTTAAAAACAAAGGCAGGAAAAAGTTACTATTCACTGCTTCTTCAGGATAAAACCGGCACAGTGGATGCCAAGGTGTGGGATTTGAATAATGGAATTGAACATTT
>CATYEA010000217.1 GCA_958405355.1 uncultured Lachnospiraceae bacterium | reverse complement strand
ATAAGCTAATATTTTCTGATATTCTTTATTTTTCATGATCATGACCTCCTAAAAACTTAATTTCCCGCATTTCCTTTGTCGTTGCACAGACTATTTTGTCAAATACCATCAGCATCGACGGCAGGATAAAAATAACAACAAACATACTGATGATCGCTCCCCGGGCCATCAATGTACATAAGGCTGAAATCATATCAATATCGGAATAAAGCCCGACACCGAAGGTTGCTGCAAAGAATCCAAGTGCAGAAACCATAACCGATGTTATCGATGTGGAAAGAGCAATCTGAATCGCTTCTTTCTTTTCTTTTCCCAGACACCGTTCTTTCTTATACCGTGTTGTCATCAGAATCGCATAGTCTACTGTTGCACCAAGCTGTATCGTTCCTATGACAATGGATGCAATGAACGGCAGCTCAGTACCCGTGTAACACGGAATACCCAAATTGATAAAAATGGCAAATTCGATCACCGCAACCAGAATCACCGGAAGGGAAATAGATTTAAATACAAACAGGATAATTAAAAAGACAGCTCCGATGGAAACAGCATTGACTACTTTAAAATCCTTATCCGTAATCGTGATCAAATCCTTCGTACAAGGTGCTTCTCCAATCAGCATCGCTTCCGGATCATATTTTTTTATGATCTGATTTAACTCCTCACACTGATGATTGACTTCATCCGATGCCACCTTATACTCGGACTGAACTAATATTAACTGCCAATTATCCTTTTTCAATGTTTCTGTCAATTCCTCCGGTATCATTTCCCTCGGAATGGCCGAACCAAGAACGCTGTCAAGTCCCAGGGCAAAACGTACGCCATCCACATCGGACATTTCATTCAGCATGGCTTTTCCGTCTTTGGAAGATAAATCCGGACTGGCCAGCACCATATGGGTTGCATTCATATCAAAATTATCGGACAGCTTATCATTTGCCTGTATACTTTCAAGGTACTTCGGCAGCGTGGCATCCAGATTATAATAAACTTCCGTATTCCCATATCCGTACAGCGCCGGAATCAGTACAATGATAAAAACACAGATAAACATTCTATAATGCTTTATAATGAAATCAGATAATTTATCCACCTTCGGTGTCAGTGCCCGATGCGTCGTCTTTTCAATCGCTTTATCAAAGATCAAAATAAATGCCGGTAAAATCGTCACACAACTGATAACGCCAAATACAACGCCTTTCGCCATGACAATCCCCATATCTCTTCCAAGGGTAAAACTCATAAAGCAAAGGGCAATGAATCCGGCCACCGTCGTTACCGAACTGCCAACGACGGAAGAAAAGGTATTGGATATGGCATGGGCCATGGCCCGCTCTTTATCTCCCGGAAAACGCTCCTGATTTTCTTTGTAGCTATGCCACAGGAAAATTGAATAGTCCAGCGTTACACCAAGCTGAAGTA
Source organism: uncultured Lachnospiraceae bacterium (assembly GCA_958405355.1). Classification (GTDB taxonomy): domain Bacteria; phylum Bacillota; class Clostridia; order Lachnospirales; family Lachnospiraceae; genus Frisingicoccus. The sequence goes on along the minus strand of CATYEA010000217.1, from coordinate 2,430 downwards.
CTGCACTTAAAGCCTTTGTTATATAAGATATTTCTCCAAGGAACACATTTGTTCCAAGATTGTAAATGACCGCCATGCCAATACTCAGCATAAAAAATACAGGAATCAGCCAGGAATCCATGAAAACAGCCAAGACAATACATGTCAGCAGTACCTCGATCAGAACATAAATCTGCATTTCCTTATCTTAAAGATTCTTTATATATGTAACAACGGCTGACATACCGCTGAGATAACATTGATCGTTGGTAATCTTACGTATCTCTCCAATGGCATTCATCGTGCTGTCCGCCGAAGTCGTGTTCTCAAAAAAGATAGCCATCAGCGTGGCATCATCCGCATTAAATACGTCTTTCAAATCCTCCGGAAGCATTTCGATTGGCACCGAAAGATCCATTATAGAATCATACCAGATGACCTCGGCCACACCATCGACAGCCTCAATCGCTTTCTTAACCTCGGCCACATCTTTCGTGGACATCCCTTCCACAATCTCCATGGCAAAGGCCCCTTTGCCGAATTCATCCATCAGTATATCCTGGCCGACCATTGTCTCAATGTCGTCCGGCAGATAGTACAGAATATCATAATTAACTTTCGTCTTAAAATACCCCATAGCCGAAGGAATCAAAAGTAAAAATCCAATGATGAGAATTGCAACCCGGTATTTTACAATTTTTTTCCTCAAATTTACCATGCTGTATCCACCCTTTCGTTTTTCTGACTTTTGGTCATTTTTATTCTGCGACTACTATAACGCAAAAATGACCATCAGTCAATATTCTTTTTGAAAAAAAAATTGACTTTTGGTCATTTTTAATTTATAATCGAATTATTGATTGGAAAAAAGGAGAAATTATGGGAAAAGTAGATGAAAATAAACAGCAGAAACTGGAAGCGCTTTATAAAAATGCCTATGATTTATTTCTGACTCAGGGAATTGAAAAAACGTCTATCAGTGATATCGCCAAAAAGGCCGGCGTCGCCAAGGGAACTTTCTATCTTTATTTCACGGATAAATATGATATTCGGGACCAATTAATTGCAAAAACAGCAGATAAGCTCTTCCGTAAAGCCAGTATTGCCATGGAAAACGAACATATTCCTTCCCTGGAAGACCGCATTATCTTCATTGTCGATTACATTTTGGATTGCATGCAAAGTAATAAACCGATGCTGCGATTTATTTCTAAAAATCTGAGCTGGGGAATCTTTCGCCATGCGATCACGGCCGGTCTGCCGGACGAAGACATCAATGCCTACAGCATTTACCAGAAACTCCTGCTTGAAAATCCGGATGTCCGTCTGCGCGCTCCGAAAACCATGCTGTTTTTAATCATCGAACTGGCAAGCTCCACATCTTTCAGCACCATTCTCGAAAATGACCCGGTTTCCTTTGATGAGTTAAAACCTTATCTTAACGACAGTATCCGGGCTATTATACGGAATCATATTGTTTCTGAATAAATCAAAAAGAGAATTATTCCGGAAATTACTTCCGAAATAATTCTCTTTTTTCTTAATCTAATCTTAGAACAGCCCGCTGCCAAATCAGGCAGCCGCTTCGGACGAATATCTTATGCTTCTTCTTCAACCTGACGAATTTCCTTTGTACGGATTTCCTCAAGAATATCAGCAATAAATGTCTGCAGATCTTTCTGACCTTCGTCACCTTTGAAACGACTGCGGACAGAAACAGCCTTTTCTTCCTCTTCTTTAGCTCCGACAACAAGCATATAAGGAATCTTCTGAAGTCTTGCTTCACGAATCTTGTAACCAATCTTTTCTGCACGGGTATCAATCTCAGCACGGATACCGGCATCATTTAACTGAGACAATACACTCTGAGCATAATCCATATACTTATCAGAAATCGGCAGAACCTTTACCTGTACAGGAGAGAGCCATGTCGGGAACGCACCGGCAAAATGCTCGATCAAAATACCAATAAAACGTTCTACGGAACCAAAGGCTACACGATGAATCATAACCGGACGATGTTTCTCACCATCTGCTCCCGTATATTCCAGATCGAAACGCTGAGGCATCTGCATATCGAGCTGAATTGTTCCGCACTGCCATGTTCTTCCGATGGAATCTTCCAGATGGAAGTCAATCTTCGGACCATAGAAGGCACCGTCACCTTCATTGACTACATAATCAAGACCAAGGTCTTCAAGGGCGCCTTTAAGACCATCCGTTGCAATTTCCCAATCCTCATCACTTCCCATGGAGTCCTCTGGACGTGTGGAAAGTTCTACATGATATTTAAATCCAAACAGGTTGTAAACTTCATCAATCAGTTTGGCAACACCTTTAATCTCCTGACGGATCTGATCCTGGGTCATAAAGATATGGGCATCATCCTGGGTAAAGCAGCGTACACGCATCAAGCCGTGAAGCTGTCCGGATTTTTCATGGCGGTGTACA
>CATYEA010000216.1 GCA_958405355.1 uncultured Lachnospiraceae bacterium | reverse complement strand
GACATGGACAGTGGAAGTTGATGGCGGTACATATAAGCTTCTTGATACAAAATTCCCGACGATCATGTGGAGTGACCCATACCAGTTGTCAAAGGAAGAAGAAAAGGTCATGAAGCGGCTTGTGCATAACTTTAAAAATTGTGAAAAGCTGCAGAAGCATGTTCAGTTTTTGTTAAAATCCGGAAGCCTCTATTTATGTTATAATGACAATCTGTATTACCATGGCTGTGTTCCGATGAATGAAGATGGAAGCTTCAGGGAAGTCTATCTTCAGGGAAAAGGCTATAAAGGCAGAGCATTATATGACTTTATTGAAAAGAATGTCCGCCGCGGTTATTATCTGCCGGATTCCGAGGAAAAATATTATGGCCAGGATTTGATGTGGTTTGCGTGGACAAATGAAAATTCACCGGTATTTGGTAAAGAGAAGATGGCGACCTTTGAGCGTTATTTTCTTGGTGAAAAAGATACTCATGAAGAGCGTAAAGACCCTTATTATCGTCTGATTGAAGATGAAGATGTCAGCGAGATGGTCTGTGATAATATCATTCGGGAATTCGGGTTGGACCCGAAAAAGTCCCATATTATTAACGGACATATGCCGGTAAAACTGAAAAAAGGTGAAAGTCCGGTGAAAGGCAATGGCAAACTGTTTATTATTGACGGCGGATTTTCCAAGGCTTATCAGAAGACGACGGGCATCGCAGGTTATACATTGGTCTACAATTCTTACGGCTTAAAGCTGGTAACCCACCTGCCTTTTGAAAGTGCGGAAAAGGCGATTCGGGAAGAAACAGATATCTGTGAGGATATTAATATCATTGAAAAGCTGCTTGAACGTAAATACGTGGCAGATACAGATAACGGTAAAGTGATTCAGCAGAAGATTAATGATCTGGAATTGCTCCTGAAGGCTTACAGAAATGGTAAACTTCGGGAGAATGCAGGCAAATAAAGAAATTTGGAGGAATCAGGAATGAAGGACGGATTTATCAGAGTGGCGGCGGCAACGCCGGAGATTCGGGTAGCGGACTGCGAATACAATCGGAAACAGGTGGAAAGGATGCTGGAGGAAGCCTGCGGGCAGAAGGCCCGGATGGTCGTGTTTCCAGAACTTTGTCTGACCGGTTATACCTGCGGAGATCTTTTTCTTCAGGAATTGCTGCTCTCGGCTTGTGTCGGTGAGCTGGAAAAACTTCTTGACGCATCCAGAGGTATGGATATTCTCGGCGTTGTGGGCATGCCTTTGTCGGTGAACGGAAAGTTATACAATGTGGCTGTTGTCTTTAAGGACGGTGTGATTCTTGGTATTGTACCGAAAACCTTTATTCCGAACTATTCTGAGTTTTATGAAGCCCGCCATTTTGAAAGGGGACCGAAGAAACCGGTGCTCATTTCACTGGCCGGACAGGAGACGTGGTTTGGGACCCATTTGCTTTTTGAATGTACGTCTGTGCCGGGACTGGTCATCGGCGGTGAAATCTGTGAAGATTTATGGGCGCCGAATCCTCCGAGTATATCCCATGCATTGGCAGGCGCAACAATGATTTTCAATGTATCCGCCAGTGACGAGACAACAGGAAAGGATGTTTACAGGAAGGAACTGGTGAGCAGCCAGTCAGCCAGGTTGATCTGCGGTTATGTCTATGCGGGAGCCGGCGAAGGAGAATCTACGACAGATCTGGTATTTCCGGGACATAATCTGATCTGTGAAAATGGCGTCTGTCTTTCGGAATCTAAGCGTTTTGAAACAGGCATTGTTTACGGAGATGTGGATTTGGGCCGGCTAAACAGTGAGCGCCGCCGAATGACTACGTTCATTCAGAATGAGGATGCGGATTATGTGCGGGTTTCTTTTGAGACAGCGGTGGAACCGATGGAGCTTCATCGATATGTGGATCCGCAGCCCTTTGTTCCGGCATCCGATATGGACCGACGCAAACGATGTGAAGAGATTTTATCCATTCAGGCGATGGGGCTAAAAAAACGTCTGGCTCATACCCATTGTCAAAATGCGGTGGTCGGTATTTCCGGCGGTCTGGATTCGACCCTGGCCCTGCTTGTGACGGTGCGGGCCTTCGATATGCTCGGTCTTGACCGGAAGGAAATTAAAGCGGTGACTATGCCGTGTTTCGGGACCACAGACAGAACCTACAATAATGCCTGTCAGCTTGTACGTGAACTTGGGGCAGAGCTATTGGAAGTCAATATCCGTGAAGCGGTTTCACTTCATTTCAGAGATATCGGTCAGGACCCGGAAAACCATGATGTGACTTATGAAAACGGACAGGCCAGAGAGCGGACCCAGGTGCTTATGGACCTGGCAAATCAGTGCGGTGGTCTGGTCATCGGTACTGGAGATTTATCCGAGCTGGCCTTGGGATGGGCCACCTATAACGGGGACCATATGTCCATGTACGGTGTGAATGCTTCCGTGCCGAAGACTTTGGTACGTCATTTGGTGCGTTATTATGCGGACACTTGTGAATCAAAGACTTTAAGGGAAGTGCTTTTAGATATCCTGGATACGCCGGTAAGTCCGGAGCTGATTCCGCCGAAGGAAGGAGAGATTTCTCAGAAAACAGAGGATTTGGTTGGACCTTATGAACTCCACGATTTCTTCCTGTATCATATGATGCGTTTCGGCTGTCCTCCGGCAAAGATTTACCGCCTGGCAAATATGGCTTTTGAAGGGGAATATTCACCGGAAGTTATCTTGAAGTGGCTGAAGAATTTCTATCATCGGTTCTTCACCCAGCAGTTTAAGCGCTCCTGTATCCCGGATGGACCGAAAGTCGGTTCCGTAGCACTGTCGCCAAGAGGTGACTGGCGGATGCCGAGTGATGCATCGGCTTATCTGTGGAAAGCAGAACTTGAAAAAATTGAAATTTAATTTTAGGCAGGATAAAGCCTCCGGAACAGCAGAAATGTTCCGGAGGCCTTTTAATGTCCGGCGCGTGCAGCGTTTGTTTTAATTGGATGCCTTATCCAGAGCTGCTGAAATGGCATTCAGCAGGATGGAAGCGGTGTATTGGCTGGAATCGTCATAGGTGACTTCTCCGATGGGAATTCCGGCGATAAGCTGGGAACTGATGTCTTCGAGGCAGGATTCCAGCAGCGGATACATGGCAGTGACACTTTCCTCAAGAGGGGCTGTCGTAATGCTGTTAATATGGTCGGCGTCTACATTCACCTGAAGGCTGACCGGGTGATCTCCAAGGACAATGGAGGTGGTATAGACGCCCGGAGTATATGTAGGTGCGGATGCCGGCTCACTGGATTTTGTGTCATTCTTTAGAAAAAACATATAGATAAACAGGAAAATCATCAGCAGGGCTAACACGACGAAGACGAGGGTGTAGATGATTTCCTTCATTTGAAGAATAATAATGCGTGTTTTTGAACCCATAATCGGCCTCCTTCAGAATACTTTAATATAACCTATGCAGAGCAGGGATGGAATATGACACCCGAATGGGTGTGGAAGGCTTATGGAAAATGTGCTATGATAAGTAACAGTACAGAAAGGGGTCATGAGATGTCACTTCAGATGGTTATTGGCGGGGCCGGAACCCGCCGTTCAGAAACAATGTACCGGAAATTAATTGAAGAATCTCTGGCGGCGCCGGAGCAGAACTTTTACCTGGTCGTGCCGGAACAGTATACCATGCAGACTCAGATGAAGATGGCTGAACTTCATCCGGGACACGGTGTCATGAATGTTGATATTGTCAGCTTCCCGAGACTGGCATACCGGGTATTCGATGAGCTCGGCGGTATTCAGAAGACCATTCTGGAGGATACGGGTAAGAGTATGGTTATCCGGAGACTTTTGGCGGAGCATAAGGGTGAACTG
>CATYEA010000215.1 GCA_958405355.1 uncultured Lachnospiraceae bacterium | reverse complement strand
GTTCAACCCCTGAGTAAGAATGATTCGGAACGTATAGGCATCCACTTTTTTAACTTTACATGGACGGGTCTTTACCCCCAGCTCAGAAAGCCATACCCCTTCACTCATTCCACGGATAAAATCCGCCGTAATCCGTTCCCGAACACGTACCTCATACTCTTTTTCATGACAATTCCGGGCCTTTAAAATTTCATTCATCAACTCACCGTCATTGGTCAGCAAAATCAGTCCTGTAGAATCCTTATCCAGACGTCCGACCGGATATACCCGTCTCGGATACTTCAGATAATCAATAATATTATCCTTTTCTTTACTGGAACAGACAATCCCCGCCGGTTTGTTCATAGCCAGCACGACTTTTTCTTCTTTAGCCCCACTCACGGCCTTGCCGTCAAAAAGGATTTCCTCCGTTCCATCCACCTTTTCTCCCATTCCGGCCATCCGTCCATTAATCGTCACTTTTCCGGCCTCGATATATTTGTCGGCCTCTCTTCGGGAGCAGATTCCCTGGGCACTTAAATACTTATTTAATCTCACTTTTTCCATGATCATCTTCCTTTATCCCAATAAAAGGTTTCTATTACCCCAGGTAATAGAAACCTTTTATCTCTCGTTTCAAAGTGTTTATTCTGCAGCTTCCGTCTCCTCTGGCTGATTCTCATCGCCCTGGCTCTCTGTTTCTCCGTTTTCCCCGCCTTCGGCGCTCTCACCCTCAACACTTTCGCCTGCTGTCTCGGCCGATGTCTCGTCGATTACATCGGATGTTGGAGAAGACAGCCCATCAATAAAGTTACGAAGTGCTTCATCTTTGGCACAGGCTGCTTCTTTTTCCTGATATACCGTCGCCATTAAATCCTTAACTTCGTCATCTTCATACAGCTTTGTAATATAAGCCTGTGTCTCAGCATCATATTCATAAGTCGCTGTAGTGCCGTTCAATTCTCCGCGGTAAATGTAATAGGTACCGTCGGCAGTGCTTTTTACATAAACCATCGTCAGATTCGGTGCCGGCGTATTAATGCCGCTGATTTTCAGCTTATCATAGATAAATACGAAAAATGAATTATCTTCCAGTCCCTTTTTTGTATAGCATACCGTATCCGTATATCCTTCGATAATCTTTGACGTTGATGAAAGCACATCATTACTGATCTCATCCTGTGTATTATAAATCGTTTTCAAAGCATCCACATCGCCATTTGTCAGTGCTTCACGGTATCTCTTGATCAAATCATTAACTTCCGGATATTTATCCTTCAGCAAACGGTCTTTTGCGACTTCATCTTCGTTAATAACGACACTCTCCGAAGTCTTTGTGGCTGAAGCCTGTTTTTCTTCCGATTTATTCTTCATGGACAATACAACGCCGGCAATTGCCGCTGCAATGACAATCACAGACAGAATAATAATAAGTATTATTTTACTACGGCTTGTCTTCATAGAAATCCTCCTTTTCAATTCTCTTTATTTTATCAAAAAAAGGACTTCCCGTCAACTATATCGGCTTTTTAGAGAAACAATGCGGAATTTTTTTCAAAAAATCATTGCAAAATTTTTTTAATTATAGTAGAATACTACTTGCACCCGTAGCTCAGTGGATAGAGCAATGGCCTCCGGAGCCATGTGCGTGGGTTCAATTCCCGTCGGGTGCATGAAATTAAAAGAACCGCAGCCTTGATTTTTCAAGGTCTGCGGTATTTTTTATTTCACTCGTTTCTCGATGGCCTCCACCACAGTTCTGAGCACTTTAATTCGGGCATAAAGTTTATCGTTGCCTTCGACAACAATCCACGGAGCATAGGTTGTCGATGTACGAAGAATCATTTCATCCACCGCCTTTACGTAATCGTCCCATTTCTCACGATTCCGCCAGTCTTCATCGGTAATTTTCCACTGCTTATTCGGGTCTTCCATCCGCTCTTCAAACCGCTTTTTCTGCTCGTCCTTATCGATATGAAGCCAGAATTTCAAAACAATGGCACCGGCATCGGCCAACTGGGCTTCCATCCGGTTAATTTCACTGTAGGCTCTTCGCCATTCGTTTTCCGTACAAAAGCCTTCAATACGTTCGACCATGACACGGCCATACCATGTCCTGTCAAAAATAGCCACATGACCGGCTTTCGGCATATGATTCCAAAACCGCCATAAATAATGATGAGCCTTTTCAATATCATTTGGCGCAGATGTAGGAATAACTTCATACCCTCTTGGGTCCATCGTCTGTGTCAACCGGTGGATAGCGCCCCCTTTACCGCCTGCATCCCAGCCCTCAAATCCGATAACTACCGGTATCCTGCGTCTGTAAAGTTCACTGTGCAGCAAAGCCATCCGTTTCTGTAAGTCTGCCAGTTCTTTCTTATAAACACTCTTTGTCAGAGATTTAGACAGATCCACCGCATCAAGCACAGAGGAACCAAACGTTGTCCTGATGACCTTTTCGGATATTCCCGGCGCTGCTGCGCTTTTCTCTTCAACCCGTGCTTCTTCCTTTGCAAGACGGTCCGCAAAAATTTCAACGACTTTAGAAATAATTTTTACTTTGGCATACTCTCTGTCCGTTGCTTCTACGATCGTCCAGCTTCCAAAGGATGTATCTGTTTTTTGTATCATTTCCTCAAAGGCTTTCATCCAGTCATCATAAGCCTTGTTGTGTTTCCGGTCTTCTTCCGTTACCCGCCAATTTGTTTCTTTATTGTTTTCCAAAGCCTGAAAACGTTTTTTCTGCTCCTTTTGAGAAATATGGAGGAAAAACTTGATGATCAGCATACCATCCTGGGCCAATTCCTGTTCAAAATTTAAAATGTCGTTATAAGCATTCTCCGCCTTTTCGCGATTTTTCCGTTTTTCTGCCCGTGCTTCCACAATCTTTGTATACCAGCTTCGGTCAAACAAGTGAATACGTCCATTTTCCGGAAGCCTTGTCCAGAACCTCCAAAGATAAGGACGCATTTCTTCCTCCTCTGTCGGTTTCTGAATCGTATAGACTCTGAATCCCCTCGGGTCCATCGGCTGGATCAACTCATTGATCATCGTTCCTTTTCCTGAGGAGCCGAAACCTTCAAATAAAATCACTACCGGAACTTTATATTCCTTTAACTTTCTTTGCAGCAGTGATAACTGCGGTTCCAGCTGTTCCATCAATGCCTTGCATTCTTTCTTGGACATTTTTTTTGAAAGATTAATTTTTTCCAGCATAAACTACCTTCCTTTCACGAATATTTTCTTTAGTATAGTATACCCCGCATATGCATGCACATCCCAGAGAAAACAATTTATAAGAAAAAATCAGGATTCCAACGCTTATTGAAATCCTGATTTACAATTCTCCTCAGAAATATTTCTTATTACCCCACAGATTACTCTTTTTCAGTTCTACATATTCACTGTATGCCTTTTCGAGTATCTGTTTCTCATTCGTAAACTTTAACAAATGATAAGCCTCGTGATACTTGTAATATCCTGAGTCCACAAAATATTCTTCACGTTGTGGTCTGCTATGATAACTGTCGGACATCATCAGATACCAGTGTACGTCTTTCACAATCAAATCCTGTGCGGTATTAAAAGTATATTGACTTTTTCCCACATATTTGATAATTGAAGCACTGACGCCAGTCTCCTCACGCACCTCTCTGATAGCTGTTTCTTTGTATTCTTCACCTTCCTCAACAGTTCCTTTTGGCAAAACCCATCCTTCATACTTATTCCTGTAATTTTTATATAGCAGAAGAATCTTGCCTCTAAATATAACCACACCGCCACAGCTTGTTGCTTCTGTCATGGTTGTACCTCCATTTTATGGTGTGTGTCTCTCTTGATATAAGTATACAACCATTTAAAGACAAATACAACCTTAATTTTACTGTGCCAGATATGCCTGAAGCA
>CATYEA010000214.1 GCA_958405355.1 uncultured Lachnospiraceae bacterium | reverse complement strand
AGAAAGTAATCTGAATTCACCCAGAGATATAGAAAAATGTAATAAACAGACTATGAAAAGAGCCATAGACAGAAAAGAACTGCGGAAAGCCTGGGAGGATTATTTAAAAGTTGTTTATGATGATATGAGTGTGGAAGAAGTAGAAGAAGTCGATAAAAAGATATTGGAACCAGGATATTTCTTTTTTAATGCAGTTACTATGGAAATCATCTCCGTAATTGCGATGATATTATTTACCATGTTCCGTACATTTTTAGCAACTTCATTGGAAGATATTTTTCTTCCGGGAATCTTTATCAGTGCAGGTTTTTTTCTGGCATTAATCGGAGTATGTAAATACGGTTATCGAATTGTCAGTCTGTGTACACCTCAAAAACGGATGAGAAAAGCAGCCAATGGTATTTTGGATGCATTAATACAGTCTGGCAAGCTGGAAGAACCTCTGCATTGCCGTGCTGTGACAGAGGAGACGGAAGCGGCGGCTTTTGTGTACTTAAAGGGCGGCAACACCAGAGATAAAACACTTTTTGCAGCCTGCCTGGCGGAATTTTGGGGAGTCATTGATAATCCACGATATCTGCTTATTCGAAAGAAGGGTATGCGCCGGATGAGTGAATCTTATGCTGTTCCTGAGGTGTTTGGAAAGAAAAAAGAGGATGCTCAGTGTTTTGCGGCCTGTATGAAAAAAGCGGTAGGGTCATATGATGCTGTCTATACAAGGACACCGGAAGGACGACGGATATTGCTGAAAGCGAGAACCCGGTCATTTGTGAATAAGAATGATAAAATTCTGCATGGAAAGAAGCAGGTAAAAGGAGAATTTGAATAGAGAAGAAACCAGTAATGACACTAATGAAAAAATCCTACAAATAGAGTATTGTCTATTGAAAAAGCGGGTGACATAAGCTATACTATATCTGATACCGTTTAAGCACATTTTGAGATTAGACAGAAAAAGGATTGATGTAGATGAAATATTCAAAGGCAATCCGTGTAGCGGCAATGTCGTTGGCTTTGTCGTTAGCGTTGCCAGGACAAGCTTTTGCCGTTGTGCCGGAAGGCGCAGTCGTGAGCGGGGAAACGCCGGAGGACTATCAGGCCCGAACAGGCTATCAGCTTCCAGATGGCTGGCATTACATATTGGAAAATAATAGTGTTGTTCTGTATGGTGATGGAACGCCGGTTATTGAGGCTGATTTTGTTGATGTGGATGTACCGACGGAGACAGTAATGCCTGAGGAGACCGAGAGTTCCAACGAAACAGAAGGCACTAAGGAAACCGAAGACTCCAGAGAAACAGAAACTACGAAAGAAACAGAAAATTCTAAGGAGACGGAGAGCTCCAAGGAAACAGAAAGCTCCAAAGAGACGGAGAGCTCCAGGGAAACAGAAAGCTCCAAAGAGACAGAAAACTCTAAGGAGACAGAGAATTCCAAAGAAACTAAAGAGACAAAAGAATCTGAAACTTCAAAGGAAACTGATACGGAAACAGAAAGCAAGCAGCCAGAGCATGAGAAAGAAACACAGGCACCTAAACCGGTGGTTGGAGATTCATTCAGTTCAGAAAGTTTTCTTTCTTCCGAACAGTTTTCAAAGGTGAAAGATCGTATTCAGTATAATGTGACCGTACCGATTGAAGGACTTCCGCCATTTATTACACAGGAGATGGTCGTCGGCGCTTTAAAATGCCAGGATGAGAGTGGTTATCCGGCTTCTGTGACGATCGCGCAGATTATTCAGGAATCCGGTTATGGTTCCTATGGTCCGGGTGGCGACGAAGGAAAGGGACTTTCTTATCTGGCCTATCAGTATTGCAACCTTTTTGGAATCAAGGGTACAGGTACTGCAGGAAGCGTAAACATGGGAACGGTGGAGATGAACGCCGATGGCAGACTTTATTCAACAAGCGCCGGATTCCGAGCCTATCGTACATATACAGAGGCCATTGAGGATCGCCAGAAGCTGATTGAAGAAAATTATGCCGATTTGATCAAGGATGTCAAAGATGCGAATACCTTTGCTGTGCGTATTGGAAGCCGTTGGGCTACTGATTCGAATTACGGAAATAGCCTTATCCGCATCATGACGACTTATGATCTGTATCGACTGGATAATTTGACATTGATTGATTTTTCAAATATGATCGGTCGTTTTGCAAATCCATGTCCGGGTTCAACTATTTCCAGTACTTTTGGTTACCGGAGTTTTGATATGCAGTTCCATAAGGGACTTGATTTGGCTACCGGTTCAGAAAACATCCCGACTTATGCTGCTGAAGCCGGTGTTGTAACACAGGCGGGATACAGTGAATCTGCCGGAAACTGGATCGTTATTGACCATGGCGATGGCCTGGTTACAAAATATATGCACCATGCCGAAATTTACGTTGAAGTCGGGCAGAAGGTTGCCAAGGGACAGCAGATTGGGCTGAGCGGGACAACAGGATATTCCACAGGTAATCATCTTCATTTCCAGGTGGAAGAAAATGGCGTGGCCGTTGACCCGTTACTTTATCTTTTAGATGAAGGGAATGGAGAATCTGTAAAGAAGCGGAATGTTTTTATGGCCGCATATAATAGTCGAACCAATTTAAGCAGTTTTCTGAAAGCATTTACGAAAAAGAAATAAGATTTAAAATAAAAATCCGTATCAGCAATGATGCGGATTTTTCATCTTATTGAGAAATTATTCATTTGACATCCAGAGGGTTCGGATGTATTATAACAGTGTTATATAACAATGTTACATGGAGGCTAAGGATGAGTGAAAAAGATCAAAGTACACTTGAAAATATTCATGAAGCGGGGAAGAGGGAGTTCTTGGCTAAAGGTTTTCGGGCGGCTTCGCTTCGGAGTATTGTCAAGGAAGCCGGCGTGACGACTGGAGCATTTTATGGATATTATAAGAGTAAAGAAGAGTTATTTGACAAGTTGGCCGGAGAGCAGGCAAGGGCAATACAAGCACGTTATATGCAGGCTCATGCGGATTTTGCAAGGTTATCACCGGAACAACAGCGGGCGGATATGTCTTCTATATCTTATGAGTGTATGGATTGGATGGTGGATTATGTCTATGACAACCTGGATGCTTTTAAGCTGCTCATCTGCTGTTCTGAAGGTACGAAGTATGAGAATCTGATTCATGAGATGGTGGAAATTGAAGTGGAAAGTACACGGTGTTTTATTCAAAATCTCAGGAATCTTGGTCAGGAAGTACCGGAGGTGGATCCCCAGTTGGAACATATTTTAGCCAGCGGAATGTTGACTGCGTTTTTTGAAATGGTGGTTCATGACATGACAAAGAGTCAGGCGGTGAATTATGTCCGTGAATTGCGGGAGTTTTACACGGCAGGCTGGGGAAAAATCATGGGATTATAAAAGCCTCGAATTGTGCCGCATTAAATGCGGCATAAGTTTTTATCAACAGTTAGTTGAAACTAATTATCAATAAAGAAGAGGAGGAATTGAGTTGAGGAAGACAACAAACTTATCCAGACTTATGGAGTATGCCGGGAAACACAGATATCTTACCTATACTTCATGGATATTATCGGCGTTGAGTGCGTTAATGGCGCTGGTTCCTTTCTGGTATATCTGGAAGATTATTAAGGAAGTGCTTGAGGTGGCGCCGGATTTTGAAAGAGCTGAGAATTTGGTACATAATGGATGGATGGCAGTACTCATAGCGGTTTTAGCTGTATTGGTTTATATATGTGGTCTGATGTGTTCCCATATAGCGGCTTTCCGGGTGGCAACGAATTTAAGGAAAACGGTTTTGCATCATATGGTGAAACTGCCGTTGGGTTTTGTGGATAGCTTTGGAAGCGGACGACTGCGTAAGATTGTCAATGAGTCCAGTGCGGCTACAGAAAACTATCTGGCGCACCAGCTTCCGGATAAAGCAGGT
>CATYEA010000213.1 GCA_958405355.1 uncultured Lachnospiraceae bacterium | reverse complement strand
GGTTTGGGTGATTATACAGGCAGAGAAGTATATAAAAATAACTTTCAGTCAGAGGTTCATATTTTTTAAACATTTGTATCCTCCTGTACTGTAATACATATGTCGAGTGACGATATATCATCTTTAAATATATCGTAGCACGACATATATCGCTTGTCAACATATTTTTGCGGATATTCTATACCTCATTAAAGAGCTGTAAAATTTTACGTTGAATATTACAGCATATTTGCGTATAATAAAAGTAAGCAAGATTGAATATTGGGAGGTAGAACATATATGGCAAATATTTTACCGGTATCTGATTTGAGAAATTATAACGAGGTTTTAAAGAATTGTCGGGCAGGAGAGCCTGTATTTCTCACGAAAAACGGAAGAGGACGGTTTGTGGTGCTTGACATTGAAGATTATGAGCGTGACAGGGCAGAAAAGAAATTATTAATGAAATTGCAGGAAGCAGAGGAGGCAGTTAAGGATGGAGAAGAATGGCTTAGCCTTGATGAACTGAAAGCCTTATTGGGGGAGTAGAGTGTGCTGAAATTACGTATTAACCCATTGGTCGTGAATGATCTGAAAGAGATTCGTGACTATATTGCAGAAGATAGTGAGGAATATGCTTTAAAAACCATTAAAGAAATTTATAGCAAATTTGAAAATATTCAAATGTTTCCGGGGATAGGCTCGGAACTTTCTAAAAGGGTAAGTTTTCAGACAGATTATAAATATGCAATCTGGAAGGATTATGTAATCTTGTATAAAGTAGAAAAAGAGTATGTGGAGATTCATCGAGTCATGAATCGGTTTTTGGATATTACGCGGATTTTTTAGTTGGAAAATAATAGTACATAGGATAAATGAAGGGGTGATATATATGTTGACGATTTTTAACCGGCAGGAACTGACTGTGACATTCTCTTTGCAGGAACTGAATCGTATTCAGAATATTTTGTCAGGAAATGGTCTGGAGTATAAAGTGAAAAGCTTTTTAAAGCAGGACGTTGACAGGGTACGAATGGGAAGCGTGGGAAGCATGGGAATGGATCCGGATAAAATGTATGAATATATGATTTATGTTCATAAGGATGACTATGAAATGGCGGTGCGGTTAATGCACTCGGGTATGGAGATATCCTAAGTGAACTATAAAAAATTCCTCAGTCATGGGAAGTATCCGGTGACTGAGGATTTTTTTGTTAAAGTCTTTTTTCATTAAATATGAAGAATCACACCGGCGATTTTAAAATACATCATCAGGGATAATGCATCTACAATGGTCGTGATGAATGGGCTGGCCATGACGGCCGGGTCGAATCCGAGGCGTTTTGCCAAAATCGGAAGGGAACAGCCCACCAGTTTTGCAAATATGACGGTAACGACCAGTGTCATGCAGACAACCATTGCAATGGTAACGGTTACACGGTCAATAATGAGCAGTTTCACAAAATTGGCAATAGCCAGGGTGGCGCCGATCAGCAGACCGACCAGTAATTCTTTCAATATAATTTTTAATGTATCCGAATAATCAATTTCATTCAGAGAAAGACCACGGATAATGGATACGGAGGCCTGACTTCCGGCATTGCCGCCCGTGTCCATGAGCATTGGGATGAATGCAGTTAAGACCACGTAGGAGGCCAATGCCGCCTCGTAGTGGGAAATAATCCGACCGGTAAAAGTGGCGGATATCATCAAAATAAGCAGCCATGGAATACGTTTTTTCCACGTTTCAAGGACGCCCGTTTTCATATAGGGCTTATCTGTTGGGGTGATGGCTGCCATTTTTTCAATATCTTCCGTTGCTTCCTGCTGTAAAATATCCACGATATCATCGACGGTGATAATACCGACCAATCGGTTTTCACTATCAACTACAGGAATCGATGTAAAGTCGTATTTCTGGAAAAGCTGGGCAACTTCCTCCTGGTCCGTTTGAGTGCTTACGGAAATGACATGGTCCTCCATAATATTACTCATTTTCTCTACCGGGTCACTTAAAAGCAGACGGCGCAGAGAAATGGCACCGAGCAGACGCCGGTGCGGATTCAGAATGTAGCAGGTATTAATTGTTTCCTTGTCAATACCTTCCATACGGATTTTACGAAGGGATTGTTCTACCGTGTAGGATTCCTTCAGATCCATGAACTCCACAGTCATAATACTTCCGGCAGAGTCATCCGGATATTGAAGAAGATGATTGATATCCCGTCGTGTTTCCGGGTCCGCATTGGCTAGAAGTTTTTTCACCACATTGGCCGGCATTTCATCAATCAAGTCCGCTGCATCATCGGCGTTCAGATTATCGAGAATGTGTCCGGCTTCTTTGTCAGACAGGGCAATGATTATGTCCTGTTCCAGTTCAATAGGCAGATAGGAAAATACGTCGGCTGCCAGTGATTTTGGCAGCAGTCGGAAAATTTTTATGCGCTCACCTTCTGGAAATTCCTCAATCAGTGCGGCAATATCTACCGGATTCATCTCGGCGATTTCCCGGCGAGCCTCCATGTACAGCTTGTTTTCTAATAAGTCATTAATTTTATCAAACATTGCCATTCTCCTTTTCGGTATGTAGTTTTTACAAAATCAGAGGGCGCGGGCCCAGGAACGTCGAGAAAATTTTCTATATGATGTTTCATAAAAACCACCTGCCTTTCGGAAAAATGTCACTAAATAGTATAACACAAAAAAATAAAATAACCAGTCTTATTGCACAGTCTTAACATTGTTTTTTCGTTAATTAACAGATATAATAATGAAGGGATGTGATAAAGTTGAGAATTACAAAAATTTTAATGAAAAATATGGGAGATAGTCTTTTCTACTCCCATCCGGAAAATATGACGCAAGAAGACGAAAATTTTAGAATAGGTTTTTCTGTGAATCAATTGTCAGAAAAAGAAAAGCTGCATTTTGGAAGTGACCATGTGTCGAGTTATCATATTTTAATGGATGGTCAGGCTGAATCTGCCAATGGTGAACTTGGAGTTCGGCGTATTGAAGCAGGACAGACATTTTCCTGCGAGGAGCATGAACAGATGGAACTGAGCGGTGAAGGTCATTTGTTTAATATGTTTATGGCCGGAGGCGTCCGGGGATTTATTCGGAGCGTAACCCTTGAAAAGGAAAAGAAGATGCGTATTGGTGAAGCGATGGGTGCTTCAGTACAGGCTTTTTTTGGCTTTGATGCCGGCTTTTGTCTGGAATGGGGCGAAGAGAAATATCAATGCGAACAAGGAAGCGTTGTTGTTGTTGAAATTGATAAGCAGGAATTTTCCAGTCTGAGTTTTATTCCGGAAAAGGCAGGTATGTCTATGATCTGCGTTACAGGTGTTGTGCTGAGCAATCATGATTTTGGGAAATTTATCGGTGTCCATTTCCTGGAACGGGGTGAAGGCACATGTAAGGCACGATTGGATATCCGTCCGGAACATACGAATCCAATCGGAACGGTACATGGCGGCTGTCTGTTTACATTGGCCGATGCGGTCTGCGGCATTGCGGCTTCCTCCATGGGAAGTATTTGTACGACGGTAAACAGCAATATTCAGTTTTTGAATGCGGCATTCTGGCCGAAATATCTGATTGCTGAGGCCCGGCCGAAAAAGCTTGGAAGAAAAATACGGACTTTCCTGGTGGAGATTTGGGATGATAAAGATGTGCTGATCTGTACGGTTGACATGGTGTTTTACAGTTTGCAGCAGTGACCAAAACAGCACTTTTGGTCGGAACGGGTGTTGCGAAGCGGAGTTGCTTGTGATAAAATGGGCCTAACTATAGGAAAATGGACATGGAGGACAAGACTATGAGTGATTTAAGTTTTATGATAACTACCGATACATGTTGTGACCTGCCAAAAAGCTATATTAAAGATAATGGACTTGATGTGGTTACATTATACTATAATATGAAAGGCGTTGC
>CATYEA010000212.1 GCA_958405355.1 uncultured Lachnospiraceae bacterium | reverse complement strand
CTAATGTATCGTACCCATTCGAAGTTTTTTGAATGAAATCGTCGGCCTGGGCAATTCCCGCCGCCGCGCAAATCTCTTCATCCGATGCTCCCGGCGCACCCCAGGAAATATTTTCCCGAATCGAGGTACTAAACAATTCACTCTTCTGCAGCGAAACTGCAATTTTCTCTCTTAAATCATTTTGAGCGTAACTTTTAACATCCACATCATCTACAAGAACTGTTCCTTCGGAAGTATCATAGAAACGTGGAATCAGACTGACAAGGGCCGTTTTCCCACAGCCGGTTGCTCCCATGATTGCTACGGTCTCTCCCGGATGAATCATCAGATTAATATGTTTTAATACCATCTGGCCCGTCCCCGGGAAAGCAAAGGATACATCCCTAAATTCTATTTTTCCATGAACCTTTGTTTCACCGTCAAAATCTCCGTCCTTTAATTCCGGCTCGGTATTCAAGATTTCCTTTACCCGTTTCCATGAAGCAATTCCTTTGGAAATATTCTGAAATAACATAACCAGCATCAGAATGGCGTTAAGGAGCTGTGTCGTATAGGTAATGGCCGCCATAATGGTCCCCGGTGTCGTCATGTTTTCCCCGACCTGATAAGCCCCTGTCAGCAATATGAACACGACAACAATATACATCAGTGCATTCATCGCCGGGTTCATAAAAGCAAATATTATAAGTACGCGAAGCTGCGTCTTGATAAGGTCATCATTTACCTTGCCAAAACGCAGCTTTTCATATACTTCCCGTACACATGCTTTAATCATACGGATACCGGATACATCTTCCTGCAGGACTTCATTCATCGCATCAAGCTGTGCCTGAAGTCTTGTCAGCAGCGGATTTGCCTTGACAAGACAGACGAGCATGCAACCCAGTATAAACGGAAGCGCACACAGGACAATCTTTCCAAATTCATGATTCAATCGAAACATAAAGAAAATACTTCCCAGAATAAGCATTGAGGTCCGAATCATTCCCCGGACAAATTGGGCAACAAAGTTTTCAACCTGTGTAATGTCGTTGGTGACTCTCGTCACCAACGACCCTGTGCCAAAGCAGTCCATTTGAGGAAATGAAAAGGTCATAATTCTCCGAAAACAATCTTTACGTATTTCATTTCCGATATTCTGCCCCGTCATATGTACAAAGGCATTGTTCATCGAACCGCTGAATCCGCCAAGGATAACAAGCCCAATCATCGTAAGCCCCAACACAAGAATCAAGTGCATGTCCCCAATGCCATTATTATTAATTCCCAATACACCTTCATCCACAATCCGGCGCATAAGTCCGGGCTGTATTAAATCCATCGATACCTCGCCCATCATAAACAGAGCAGCTAACACTGCAAAATGAAGATATCTTTTTATATATTTCCACATATTATTTTAATAAAGCACTCTCCAGATCTTTCAACATATAATCGAGTGCTGTAATACCTCCCTCAGCAGTATACCACACACCTGGATGCTCAAGATAGACAATATTGCCATTTTTATAAGCATCTGTACCCATTACCAGTTCATTTTCCATAATTTCCTGGGCTAACTGAGCGCCATCAGTTCCGATGGCTGCATCTCTGTCCATAACGAAAATATACTCCGGATTTAAAGAAACAATCAGCTCAAAAGAAGCTTCATTACCATGAGTTGCTGTACCGCCGCCCTGGCTTCTTTCACTGCTTTCTGCTGTTTCACCGGTTTCTGTTGTCTCACTGGCTCCACGGTTGCCGCGTCCGCTTCTTCCGCTGCCGCTCTCACTTTGTGCCGCAACAACATCAACCCCCAGATTATCAAATCCGATTTCACGGCCGATAATTGAGCAGCGTCCGTCATTGCCAAGCAGATTAAAGCTGCCGCTTGTACACATACCAACTAAAGCGGTTTTTCCCTCAGCAAATTCTCCCAGGGCCGCGATACGCTCATCGAAATCAGTCATCGTTGCATCCACTTTGTCTTCTGCTCCAAAAATGGATGCAATCGTATTTGCATTTTTGCGAACACTTTCTACTACGCCGTCATCCGTATCTGCGATCAAACGTACAACAGGAGCAATTTCATTGAGTGCATCGTAATATTCAGCCATACGTCCGCCCATGAAAATGATATCCGGTTCGCAGGCCATAACAGCTTCCATATCTGCTTCCTTAATCGTTCCCAGATTAGCCACATTTTCGTCATTTACATAGGACTGAAGATATTCAAGTGCAGTTGTAGAAGAACCGACAACACGGTCACCTAAACCAAGATTATCCAGAATATCCAGGGTAGCCATATCTACTACGACAACTCTCTGCGGATCGTAAGGTACTTCAACTTCAATCTGTTCGCTGTTTGCATTCAGTGCGGTAACTGTAATTGTTTCAGGTTTGTCAGCCTGTGCAGCCTCTGTCTCCGCTGCTGATTCTGCCGCAGAAGATGTCTCTGCTGCTGTCGTTGATGTGTTGCTGCCGTTTCCGCAAGCGGCCAATCCGGCTACCATAAGGGCAGCCAATGTTAATGATAAAATTTTCTTCATGATTTGTAAATCTCCTTTCAAAAAAGTACTGAAATAATTATTAGTTACAATTAGTAATAGATGGACAGCGGTCTGCCCTCGATTTCCATAATTTCAAAATCTACATTGTAGATTCTGGACAGATTTTCCTTGGTCATCACCTCCTCGACTGTACCGAATTTTGCTATTTTCCCATCTGTGAAAGCACAAATGTAATCTGAGTAAAAAGCTGCATAATTAATTTCATGCAGAACTAAAATCACCGTCTTGCCCAGCTCATCACAAAGGCGACGGACAATTTTCATCATATTGCTGGCATGGTAAATATCCAGATTATTGGTTGGCTCATCCAAAAGAACATATTCCGTATCCTGGGCAATGACCATGGCAATATACGCACGTTGACGCTGCCCGCCGGACAATTCGTCAATAAACTGATTCTGGAACTCCTGAAGCTCCATGTACTCAATCGCTTTATCAATAATCGCATTGTCCTCATCTGTATTACGTCCGCCGGAATATGGGAACCGCCCAAAAGTTACCAGTTCCCGAACTGTCAATTTCATCTGGATATTATTGCTCTGTGTTAAAATCGCCAGCCGTTTTGCCAGCTCTTTACTCTTCCATTTTCCAATATCTGTACCTTCAAAATCCACGATCCCCCCGTCACGGGCAATCAATCGGGAAATAATTCCCATAACCGTGGACTTCCCCGCGCCATTTGGCCCTATAAGAGATATTACCTTTCCCTTAGGAATTTCAAAGCTGACAGAATTCACCACCGTTTTTCCATCATACTGTTTGGTCAAATCTTTTACAAACATAAATCAAACCCTCCTGTTCGCAAGAAGCAGATAGAGGAAGTAAATACCGCCTCCTACCGAAATAAACACACTGACAGGTACTGAATAAACATAAATCCTCTCGACAATGAGCTGTCCTCCGATCAAAACGATCATTCCGAAAAGCGCAGAGCCTAAAATAAGCTGTGAATGACGATAGGTCTTTAACAACTGCCGGGAAAGATTGGCAATAATAAGTCCCAAAAAAGAGATTGGACCCACCATAGCCGTTGCCACTGCAATGCACAATGTGACTCCCAGCAGCAAACGGCGGATACATCTGTCATAATCCACTCCCAGATTGATTGCCTGATCCTTTCCAAGGGTAATTACATCCAGCAGCGCCAGTTCCTTACGCAGGAAAAATATAACAGCGGCCAAAACAAACAACGAGAGAACAATAATCTCTGAATTAATATTACTGAAACTTGCCACCAGACTGGCTAACAGATTCTCATACTCATTCGGGTCCATAATGCGCGTTAAAGTGCTCTGGATACTGGAGAAAAAGGAGGAAAGCACCGTACCTATGAGCAGCACATACAAAACATTATGGCGGGTCTTTTTAAACAAA
>CATYEA010000211.1 GCA_958405355.1 uncultured Lachnospiraceae bacterium | reverse complement strand
AGATGTGTTTTTGTGTCGGCGAGATCAATCAATATCCGGCTGGTTACAGTTTTGCCTTATTGGCCCTTTCTGCGGCATTTTACTCCCATAAAGAGCTTGTCTGTGCGTCTAAAGGCGGAATTCCGGAGGAACTAAGACAATATTTGAGGGCATGTTCTTCAAATGAAATCAGTATTTTAGTTAAAACGGAACAGAATGGCGAAAAACTTTCAAAATATGCGCCTTTTACAGAAGAATATCCGATACCGGAAAAAGAGGCGGTTTATTATCTTTGTGAAAACGGAGCATGTAAAATGCCCGTGACATTTGGAGAGATTGAAAAATTGTTTTTCTGAATTTTTTGTAAAAAAATGCTTGATTTCTTTTTCAACATGGTATAGAATATACAAGTCGGTATGACTAAGGCCTGTTGGTCAAGCGGTTAAGACGCCGCCCTCTCACGGCGGAAACAGGGGTTCGATTCCCCTACAGGCTGTAAACTATTTAAGAATAGTCCAACCCCAGAAAACACCGGAATCAGATGGTTCCGGTGTTTTTTGTTTTATATAGAGTTTGAATTGTTAAAAAAATATTCAATGCCACTGGTATTTTTGACGAGATTATATTAAAATAGTAGTGGACAATTTTTATAATTGTCACAAAACTCGAAGGATATTCTATAAGTGTAAGGAGGAGTTTATCATGGCTTTGATGACCGGTAAAGAGTATGAAGAAAGTTTAAAAAAGATGAAAATGCGGATTTTTCTTTTTGGAGAAGAGCTTGAAACTGCTGTTGGCAATCCGATTCTTCAGCCATCCATCAATTCCATAAAAGCGACTTATGATCTGGCCCAGATGCCGGAATACGAGGATTTGATGACGGCAACATCGAATCTGACAGGAGAGAAGGTAAACCGTTTTACGCATATTCATCAGAGTGCGGAAGATTTAGTAAAGAAAGTAAAAATGCAGCGCCTGCTTGGACAGAAGACAGCAGCATGTTTCCAGCGCTGTGTTGGTATGGATGCTTTTAATGCTGTATACAGCACAACTTATGAAGTGGACCAGAAATGTGGAACTCATTACCATGAAAATTTCAGAAAGTTTGCAGCTTATGTTCAGGAAAACGACCTGGTTGTCGATGGCGCGATGACAGATACAAAGGGTGATCGGAGTCTTGCACCTTCCAAACAGGCGGACCCGGATTTATTCCTTCATGTTGTTGAGCGTCGTCCGGACGGTATCATTGTCCGCGGTGCAAAAGCTCACCAGACAGGTATTGTCAATTCCCACGAAGTTCTTGTTATGCCGACAATCGCCATGGGACCGGATGATAAAGATTATGCAGTTTCCTTTGCAGTACCTTTAGATTCTGAAGGTCTGGTCATGGTTGTAGGGCGTCAGAGTTGTGATACAAGAAAAACAGAGAATACCACATTGGATGTAGGTAACGATATTTACGGCGGCATGGAGGCATTGACTGTATTTGACAATGTATTTGTTCCGAATGACCGTATCTTTTTAAATGGCGAAACCGAGTTTGCAGGTATGCTGGTGGAACGTTTTGCCGGATATCACAGACAGAGTTATGGCGGATGTAAAGTTGGCGTAGGAGATGTTCTGATTGGCGCAGCAGCGTTGGCGGCTGAATATAATGGTGCAGATAAAGCTTCCCATATCAAAGATAAATTAATCGAGATGACCCACTTGAATGAGACCTTATATTGCTGTGGCATTGCCTGTTCTTCGGAAGGTACGGAGACGGCTTCCGGCAACTATTTGATCGATCTGATGCTGGCCAATGTCTGTAAACAGAATGTTACCCGTTTCCCATATGAGATCGCCCGTCTGGCCCAGGATATCGCCGGAGGTCTGATGGTAACGCTGCCGTCTGAAAAGGATATTAATCATCCGGTAGCTGGGGAGTATATTAAAAAATACTTTGCCGGAACATCAACGACTTCTGTAGAGAACCGGTTCAAGATCATGCGTTTGATTGAAAACCTGACATTGGGTACGGCCGCCGTTGGCTATCTGACAGAATCCCTTCACGGCGCAGGAAGCCCGCAGGCTCAGCGTGTGATGATCTCCAGACAGAGCAATATGCCAGGTAAGAAAGAACTGGCCAAGGCTATTGTACATATTGAAGACTGATAGGAGTTGAAAAAATGGAAGTTCTTGAACGAATCCGTCAGGTAATTGATACTTCGGTACGGCCGTATCTGCAAGGTCACGGAGGAGACATTCAGATTTTAGACTTTACCGACGGTGTTTTGAAATTTAAATTGACCGGTATGTGTTCAAATTGTCCATCCTCTTTGTTTACGACAGAAGACATTGTAAAAAAAGAAGTCATGGAACAGGTAAAAGAAGTAAAAGAGGTGCGCCTTGAAGCCGGTGTCAGTGACGAGATGATTGATTTTGCCAAAAGTCTGTTGAGACATTGACGAGGTGCCCTATGGTTTTTGGAGTGAAATATTGCGGAGGATGTAATCCGAGGTATAATCGCACCGCTTTTTTCGACACGGTGAAAAGGCATTGTCCAGAGGTGGAATTTCAATATGTTCAGCCGGATGTGGTCTACGATCATCTGCTTGTGATCTGCGGCTGTCCTTCGCGTTGTGCGGACATATCAAAGATTCAGGTGGCTGGCGATACATTTAAAATTTCAGAGGAAAATCAATTGGAACAATTGATCACAGAGATACAACAAAGATAAATATTGGAGGCAGAGCGGATGTTAAAAGAAACAACAAAGAATTATACACATGTTTATATGGATTTGACGGATGAGATTATCTATTTTCATACGACATCCGCTCCGTGCCGTCTTGGGAAAAGCCTTTTGGATTTTATTTATATGGATTTGAAAAATGCTTTTCTTCAGACAGATCGGGTCCGGGAGATACATCCTTATTTTTCTTCCTGGAATGATGAAAGGATTCATGCATTATCTGCTAAAGATAATAATGAAAAAATTTCCGGCCTGACACTGGAAAAATTGGAAGAGCTCCAAAATATTTATAAAAAGCTTCTTGATGCGCTGATTCACGGACCATCAGAAATGAATGAAGAAGCCACGCATTATTTTCAGCGTCATCCCTTTTATTCCAGCGGAACGCTGGTCAATCAGACCGTGAAAAATGAAAATCGATGGATGATTGATTATTTTCTGATGGGATTTGAAGATTGTCTGATGTGTGAATTGATTGAAATGCTGAGGCGGCATCAAAATATTAAGGTCTGCAAAAACTGCGGACGGTTTTTCATACCGAAACGGAGTAATGTGGATTATTGTACCCGTGTTTTCTCCGGTGATGGAAAGACCTGTTCGGATGTGGGTTATACAAAGACTTTCGCAAAAACAGTTAAAAAAGATGAGCTTCTTCAGGCTTATACCCGAGCTTATAAGGCCCATTATGCCCGTATGACAAAACCGCGGAAAAAGGCGGCAAATATGACTCGGGAAGAGTTTGAAGCATGGTATAAAGAGGCAAAGGAAGGACTCGAACTGGCCCGTCGGGGTAAATTAGATCCGGAAGCCTATAAAGAATGGCTGAAGAAATAAGCTTGAGCGGAAGGAACATTGTCATTTTGAAAATTAAGTGATATAATTAATTTAATGGGGCATTAGCGCAGTTGGGAGCGCGCAACATTCGCATTGTTGAGGCCACGGGTTCGAATCCCGTATGCTCCATAAATAAAACGGATTGATAAGAGAATCAAATCCGGGTAAATAAAAAATCCTTGAAATTTTATAATTTCAAGGATTTTTTAATGCCGGCAGCGGGACTTGAACCCGCACGTGGTTGCCCACAACAGATTTTGAGTCTGCCTCGTCTGCCATTCCGACACGCCGGCCTGAGGTCTGTGACCGAAAATTATATTAACATATCCGGATGACATTTGCAAGTGATTTTTTTAAAATGAAACACGAAACAATT
>CATYEA010000210.1 GCA_958405355.1 uncultured Lachnospiraceae bacterium | reverse complement strand
TATCTAAGGAAAAGCCCTCAGTAAACTGAGGGCTTTTATGTTCAGTCATCCGATGGAATCTGTCGGTATTGCTTGACATAATCCTGATTCTCATTGGAATAATAATGGATCTGCCCCTCTGTGATAGCCGTCATACCAAATTCATTGACGGCCTTTTGATATACCTCCGACAAATCAATCGCACTGTTAATGCGTTCTTCCATAGCCACATTTTCATTTGTAATAGTGCTGAGTTCTGATTTTAATGATGCCACCTGCTCACTGGTCTGAAGGATTTCATTCTGAAGACTCAGATAAACCACGCAGGCCGCCACCGTCACTACAACAGAGACGATCAAAAACAATGTATATGTCAAATTTAATCGAAGCGCCCGTTCTTGATTTTTCTGGGCTATTTCTCTTTTTCGTTTTCTTTCTGCCTGAAGACGACGATCTTCGGCTGTTCTTCGCCGCCGCTTTGGCGAATATTCCTCCGGCAGTGTTTCAAGTTTACGAACGGCGCTGCCTTCTACATAATATTCGGACGTACGTCTTGTTGGTCTCTTTGTTCTGTTGTCCGGCATAGTCACCGCTCCTCTCTTAAACTTCAATTGCGTTCAAACACACGTAGTTTGGCACTTTTCGATCTTGGATTCAGTTCCAGTTCCTCTTCCGACGGAAGAATTGGCTTTCGGGTAATCACCTTTCCCAAAGATTTTTTGCCGCACACGCAGGTTGGAAAATTTGGCGGGCATTCACACGGATTCTCACATTTTCTGAAAATGTTTTTAACAATCCTGTCTTCCAGAGAATGAAAAGTAATAATACAGATTCTGCCGTTTGTATCCAACAGTTCCACCATCTCATTCAAATGGCCCCGCAGCACTTCAAGTTCCTGATTCAGTTCAATCCGAATCGCCTGAAACGTTCGCTTGGCCGGATGACCGCCCACTGCCCGGAATTTCATCGGAATCGCCGCCTTGATGATCTCTGTCAGCTCATCCGTTGTCTCCACAGGCTTATTCTGCCTGGCCCGGACAATGTGTTTTGCGATATTCTTTGCAAATTTATCTTCGCCGTAATCCCGGATAATCCGGTACAATTCCATTTCACTATAACCATTGACTATATCTCTGGCTGTCTTATCCTGTCGCTGGTCCATACGCATGTCCAGCGGTGCATTCTCTCTGTAGGTAAATCCTCTCTCTGCCGTATCCAACTGATAAGAAGATACGCCTAAATCTAAAACAATACCGTTGACCTTATAAATTCCAAGGTCATTCAACACCTGTTTCATGTCACTGTAATTGCTTCGCACAATTGTGACTTTATCTCCAAAAGGCCTTAACCGTTCGCCGGCCGCTTCAATAGCTGCTGCGTCCTGGTCAATGCCGATAAAATGTCCTTTTTCACCAAGCCGGCTGCATACATGGAAAGCATGTCCACCGCCTCCAAGTGTCCCATCAACATAAATGCCGTCCGGCACAATATTTAAATTCTCAATCGTTTCCTCCAGCAAAACAGATTGGTGTTTGAAATTCAATGAAATCCACCTCTTTCTTTTGCTGCTATAAAGAAATTCCGATGTCTTCCATATGCTGGGCAATATCATCCATATCGTCCACATCCACATCGTTGATTTCTTCCCACTTGTCTCTGCTCCAAATCTCAATACGATTTGATACGCCGACTAATACGGCTTCTTTTTCAAGTTTGGCAAATTCTCTCAAATTGGCCGGGATTAAAATCCGGCCCTGCTTGTCAATTTCGCATTCTGAGGCTCCAGCCAGGAAAAAACGGCTAAATTTACGGGCATCTTTATTGGTCATAGGAAGCTCATGAATCTTTTGTGTAAAACATTCCCATTCTTCCTGAGGGTACACGGAGAGACAGCCATCCAGCCCCTTCGTCAGAAAAAATCTTTCACCCAGAGATTCTCTCAGCTTTGAAGGAACGATCAGTCTGCCTTTTGCATCCAATGTATGATTATATTCACCAATAAACATACAACCACCCGTTTCTCATCTTTGGCACCTAATGGAACCATTTTTCACCACTTTGTTTCACTTTCTCCCACTTGTATTTTTATTCTATATTATTTGGTTTGAGATGGCAATAGCAATTTTGGTTTTTTCAAAAAAAATTCATTCTTTTTTAATCCATTATGAATCGTATGGTTTTTTTCCAAAATATATGATAAAATGGGTGAGAATGTGAGAAAAAGCGGCCTTATGCTGCCGCTTTTATATAAGAAAGGACGTATGAATATGAAATTAGGTATTGTCGGTCTCCCGAATGTGGGTAAAAGTACCCTCTTTAATTCGCTAACTAAAGCCGGCGCAGAATCTGCCAACTATCCATTCTGTACAATTGACCCGAATGTGGGGATTGTTTCCGTACCAGACCACCGTCTGGACGTGCTTGCTGATCTTTATGATTCAGCCAAGATCGTCCCGGCTGTCATTGAGTTTGTCGATATTGCCGGTTTGGTAAAAGGCGCTTCTAAAGGTGAAGGTCTCGGAAATCAGTTCCTCTCCAATATCCGCGAAGTCGATGCCATCGTTCATGTTGTCCGCTGCTTTGAAAATGACAACATTGTCCATGTGGATGGCAGCATCAATCCACTCCGGGATATTGAAACAATCAACCTGGAATTAATTTTCTCTGATATTGAAATTATGGAACGCCGCTACGCCAAAGTCAGCAAAGGTGCCCGCAACGATAAAGCCCTTGCTAAAGAAGCTGACCTGGTAAAACGTGTTATTGCCCACCTGGAAGACGGAAAAATGGCCCGTTCCCTTGAAGTTGATGATGAAGAAGAACAAATTCTGCTGCAGAGCTTCAATCTTCTTACAGGCAAACCAGTCATCTATGCTGCCAATGTTTCTGAAGATGATCTGGCCGATGATGCCGCAGGCAATGACTTCGTCGCTGCTGTCCGTGAATATGCGGCTTCTGAGGGTTCCGAAGTTTTCGTTATCTGCGCTCAGATTGAACAGGAAATCGCCGAACTGGACGATGATGAAAAGAAAATGTTCCTTGAAGATTTGGGGCTTTCCGAATCCGGTCTGGAAAAACTCATCAAGGCCAGCTATCGTCTGCTCGGTCTGATCAGTTATCTGACCGCCGGACCGACCGAATCCCGCGCATGGACGATTAAGAATGGAACAAAAGCGCCTCAGGCGGCCGGAAAGATTCATTCTGATTTTGAACGTGGATTTATTAAAGCCGAAGTTGTCAGCTATGATGATTTAATGGCCTGCGGAACATATAATGCCGCTAAGGAAAAAGGACTTGTCCGTATGGAAGGTAAGGAATACGTGGTTAAAGACGGCGACGTAGTCCTTTTCCGGTTCAATGTCTGAAAATAAGAACTCGATAGGTATATTAAGAAAATTGCCATGAGTGTGTTCCACACCCATGGCAATTTTAACAAATTATTTATCTCCGTAATGATAGCAGCAAGCTAATATATAGATATTCTTTTCATCAATCTTATATATGAATCTGTCCTTATCTGCTACCTGTTCACCTAACCGGCTCCATATGTTCCTCTGAATTTGCACGTCTCGCTGTGTCCACCTGTGAATAGGCAGCAACACCTCCGATAGCAATAACGCCGCCAACGATAACGAGGACCGCCGGAACTTCTCCAAAAATAAAGAAACCAAACAGAGCGGAAAAGAATGACTCCAAAAGTTTCACTGTAGATATGTAGGAGGCACTGAGATATTTAAGTCCCCAGCTATAAACACTGTGACCAAAGAACGTACAAAAAATTGTCATTCCAAAAGCTGCGCCATAGTTGATTGGACCATAGCCAATAAAAGATGTTCCCGAAACAATCATCGCAATACAGACGGTCAGACAGGCAAATCCATAAACAAAGCATGTGTAGACCGAAGTAGAAATATGGGTGCGGCAGGACCTTCCAAATAATGTATAAGCTGATGCGAAGAATGCACCG
>CATYEA010000209.1 GCA_958405355.1 uncultured Lachnospiraceae bacterium | reverse complement strand
TGACGGTAAGTCACACCATATTCGGCCAGAGAACCTGTCTGAGGCCGAATACCGATAACGCCTTCCAATGTATCATAGGGTTTTCCCACAGGCGAAAGGAGTTCGTCTCCCGGCCGGAGATTTCCGGACAATGCAATCGTCAGCGCATGGGTTCCACAGGTAATGTGGGGACGTACCAGAGCATCTTCTGTGTGAAAAATGTGGGCATAAACCTTTTCCAGTGTATCCCGTCCAAGGTCATCATATCCATATCCGGAAGAAGGCTGGAAATGGGCTTCACTGACTTTATTGGCCTGCATTGCCATAACAACTTTTAACTGGTTATATTCTGCCACCGCATCAATGGCTTTAAACCTCTCCTCCAGGCTTTTTTCGATATGATCACAAAAATCATAAACTTCCGGCATGATTCCGGCGGTTTTGTACATATCTCTCATTTTAACAAACTCCATTCTTTATTGATCGTATTTAAAATATCTTTCAATATTTCTTCTTCGGAAGATACCTGACTTTTATCCAGCCATCGCACATCCCGTTCCCTGCGAAACCAGGTAAGCTGACGCTTTGCAAAATGTCTGGTATCCCGTTTTAAAATGTAGATGGCTTCTTCAAGCGAACATTCTTCCTTCAAATAAGGAATTAATTCCTTGTAACCAAGTCCCTGCATAGAAACCAAAGAATTATCATACCCCTTTTTCAGAAGATTGTCCACCTCTGAAATTAAACCTGCTTCAATCATTTTGTCAATCCGTTTTTCAATTCGGTCATATAAAACTTTCCGATCATTGGTCAGAACAAAATATAAAAAATCATAAGGGGATTTTTTCCGGCGTTCTGCTGCATTATGAACAGAAATTTTTTCACCGTGCATCCGGTAATATTCCAAAGCCCGTATAACCCGTTTTACATTATTCGCATGAATCTGTTCGGCTGATTCCGGATCCACTTCCCGAAGCAATTCGTGAAGATATTCGGCGCCCTTTTCTCCAACTATATCTTCCAGTTCTTTTCGTATGGATACATTCGAATCTTCTTCCGAAAAATCAATATCATAAAGCAGGGCCTGGATATAAAATCCGGTACCGCCGACAACGATTGGAATATGTCCCCGACTGTAAATTTCTTCCACAGCGGCTTTTGCCAGTTCCTTAAACATGGCCACATTGAAAGCCACATCCGGCTCAAGTATGTCAATTAAATGATGCGGTACACCCTGCATCTCATTCGGACGAATTTTTGCTGTCCCGATATCCATAAATTTATAAACCTGCATGGAATCGGCAGAGATAATCTCTCCGCCGATAGATTTTGCCAGAGTTATAGACAGTTCGGTCTTTCCCACCGCTGTCGGCCCGGTCAATATAATCAAAGGTTTCATAAATACACCTCATCTGCTACACAATACGTTTAAACCGTTTTTCAAGTTCAGTTTTGCTCATAGAGATAATCGTTGGCCGGCCATGCGGACAGGTATAAGGATTTTCTGCCTGTAACAATTCCTCGATCAAAGCATCTGCTTCCTTCACAGAAATACGCATATTCCCCTTGACCGCTGCTTTACATGCCATCGTTGCAATCCGGTCACCAACGATATCATCCCGTATTCTCGGTGCTTCTCCGGCCAGTTCATCTAAAAGCTCAGTGACCATTTCTTTTCCCGTAAATCCATACAGATCTGAAGGTACACCTCTGAGAGCATATTCCTTACCTCCGAAGGATTCAAATTCGAATCCCATCCGTTTAAAATCATCCATATATCGATCCAGTAAGTCCACTTCTGTCATGGATAATGTCAATATGATCGGCGGCTGAATCATCTGAATCATGGGCTGACTTTCTTTAAAACGTTTCATCAGTTTTTCATAAAGCACTTTTTCATGGGCCGCATGTTGATCGATAATAAAAAGCTTTCCATCATACTCTACAATCCAATAGGTATCAAAGACCTGTCCGATCAGTTTATGACGTACCCGGGCCTCTTTCGTCAAAAGCCCGGTCTCAAACAACTCATACTGCTGCGGCTTTTCCTCAACCATTGAAGAGCGTATAGCTTCCAGACGATTTTTCTCAAAAGGTTCCGGAAGCTTTTCTTTCTTTTCTTTGACATCCGCCACCTTTAGCTTTGTCTCCTCAGTGTGAGGCTTGTCTACAGACATCTGTACCTGTTTTATCTCTGGCTGAACAATTGTTTTTTGAGTTTGCTGCACCTTTGGCTGTTCTGGACGCGCTTTTGGCACAGTATCTAATGGAGATGCCGCCTGCACCGCTGACTTTTTAGGTTCGGATGGTTTGACTTCCGGAATCAATTCTCTTCCAAAAAGAATCCGCCGCAACGCTTCATAAACAAAACGGTATAATTCCTGTCCATGACTGAACCTCACTTTCATCTTTGTCGGGTGGACATTGACATCCAGCTCCGCCGCGTCCAGCGTAAAATGCAGGACGGCAAAAGGAAATTTATGAACCATCGTAAAAGTTTTATAAGCGTCCTCGATAGCCTGAGTGATGACAGGACTTTTTATATATCTTCCATTGATAAAGTAATTTTCATAGGAGCGATTCCCTCGGCAGATTATGGGCTTTCCGATAAATCCGGTCACCTGAACCCCATCCTGCTCGACATCCACCGGAAGAAGATTTGAAGAAATATCTCTGCCGTAAATATGATAGAGAATGTCTTTTAACCGCCCGTTCCCCGAGGTATGAAGCCGATTTTGCCGATTATTGATAAATTTAAAGGAAACCTCCGGATGAGACATGGCAAGCCGTGCAATCAAATCATTAATATAACCTGCTTCGGTCATATTGGATTTTAAAAATTTTCGGCGGGCTGGTGTATTATAAAATAGTTGCCGCACAATAAATGTAGTACCGTCAGGACAACCGATATCTTCCATAGATTTTTCCACACCGCCGTCAATCCGGTAACGGCATCCAGTCATGGCATGGGCTGTCTTTGTCAAAAGTTCTACCTGAGCCACCGCCGATATACTGGAAAGAGCTTCACCGCGGAATCCGAGTGAGCGGATGGTCTGTAAATCCTCAGAGCTCCGGATTTTACTTGTAGAGTGACGCAGAAAAGCCATAGCAATATCTTCTTTTTCCATACCACTGCCATTGTCTGTGATACGAATCAAGGAGGTGCCGCCATCCTGAATCTCTATCGTCACTGCCGTAGCTCCGGCATCAATGGCGTTTTCTACCAATTCCTTGACAACGGAGGATGGCCGCTCCACAACTTCCCCGGCAGCTATTTTATTAATGGTTTCTCCATCTAATACCTGTATTTTTCCCATTTTATCACCGTTTCTTTATCTCATCCTGATATTGATATAAAAGATTAATTGCTTCAAGAGGTGTGAGACGTCCCAAATCCAGGGCTGCAATCTGTGCAATGACCAGATCATCCGGACGGGCTGCCTTTTCACTGTCCTCTTTGACATAAGATTCTCCCGATGTTTCAAGATACTTTGCTTCTTCATTGGCAATCTCTCTGGCCTTTGCCGCGATATCCGCATCAATTAATTGAAGGACGATTTCTTTCGCTCTGTCGGTAACAGAAGAAGGAATTCCAGCCAACTTTGCCACCTGAATTCCATAACTCTTATCTGCACCGCCCTGGATAATCTTGCGCAGGAAAATAATATCATCCCCCTGTTCTTTAACAGCAATACAATAATTGTTTACGCCCGGAAGTCGGCCTTCCAGTTCGGTCAATTCATGATAATGGGTCGCAAAAAGAGTTTTTGCCCCAAGTTTTTTCTTATCACTGATATGCTCCACAACAGCCCAGGCAATACTGAGTCCATCAAAAGTTGAAGTTCCCCGGCCGATTTCATCCAGGATCAACAGGCTGTTCTTTGTTGCATTTCGAAGAATATTGGCAACTTCATTCATTTCCACCATAAATGTACTTTGACCGCTGGCCAGATCATCGGATGTTCCCACACGGGTAAAAATCCGATCCACTATACCGATATTG
>CATYEA010000208.1 GCA_958405355.1 uncultured Lachnospiraceae bacterium | reverse complement strand
AGAACGGAGGAAACATTATGAGTGATTTTTATAATTACCATGAGGACAAACAGGAGCGTCCGGGACAGTCAGCAAATGATTATAACTACTATCGTCAGACATCGGATGCAGAAAGAAGAACGTATTCTCCTTATGATACACCGGAACCGAACAAACCTGAAAAGAAAAAAGGAAACTTTGGTGTGAAGCTGGTCAAGGCTGTGTGTCTGGGACTGGCCTTTGGGCTGGTGGCCGGAGGTGTTTTCTGGGGCATTGGCAGTGTCATGGGTGTGACAACCGGTAAAGGCGAAGCGTCCAATACGAGTATGAATGTGAATATTGTGAAAACATCGTCGACGGATGTAAAGACGATCAGTGCAACGGATGTATCCGATATCGTTGAACAGTGTATGCCGTCGATCGTTGCGGTAAATACTCAGGTCGTAACGACCAGCAGCTTTTTTGGTCAGACCTATTCCCAGGAGGGAAGCGGTGCCGGTTCGGGAATTATCATGAGCGAAGCTGACGGAACCCTTTATATTATGACAAATTATCATGTAATCGAGGATTCCACAAGCATTAATGTGACATTCAACGATGGAAGCACGGCAGAGGCCCAGATCAAGGGCTATGATGAGACTGCCGATATTGCCGTACTTACCGTAGATTATAATTCTCTCAGTGAGGATACGAAGTCGAATATTGCAGCAGCAGTCATGGGTGATTCCGATGCACTGAAAATCGGAAACGGGGCCATTGCCATTGGTAATGCCCTTGGATATGGTCAGTCCGTAACGACCGGTTCCATCAGTGCTGTAGACAGAGAAGTCGAAATGACCGATGGTACGATGACACTTGTACAGACCGATGCGGCTATCAATCCTGGAAACAGCGGCGGCGCCCTTTTGAATACAAGAGGTGAGGTCATTGGTGTGAATACGGTCAAATATTCCAATACGGATGTTGAAGGTATGGGCTTTGCCATTCCGATCAATTCCGCACTGGAAACTGCTCAGGGGATCATTGACGGAACAATTGTTACAAAGACCGATGAAAATACGGCTTATCTTGGTATTTCCGGCGGTACATTGACGGAAGATGAGGCAGGCAAATACGGATATCCGGCAGGTATTTATATCAGCATGGTAGCCAGAGGCTCTGCGGCAGAGCGGGCCGGACTTCAGCAGGGTGATATTATTACCGGATTTAATGGTGAGGCTATCTCGACTATGGAAGAATTGCAGGAAAAACTTGAAGCCTGTATGCCGGGAGATCAGATTACACTGACTGTTCAGCGCCAGACAGGACGCGGTTCCTTTACGGAGAGTGAATTATCGACGATTCTCGGTTCAAAGGCGGATCTGGAAGGTTAGTATAAGAAAATAGAAAAAAGATTTATCAGGGAAAGCGGATTGCCGGGCTGGCATGCGCTTTCCCTTCTGTGCTATACTGTGAACACTTGACTTGACATGATATGTCATAGGTGTGGGAGGGACTATATGAAAGATTACGATGAAGAAGAATTAAAAGATACAAAAGATGATGCCGGGGAAAACGAGCATAAAGATGATTACGAGGATATTTGTTATATTTGCCGCCGACCGGAGAGCAAAGCCGGAAAATTAATTCATCTGCCAATGGAAGGAATTTGTATTTGCCCGGATTGTATGCAGCGAAGTTTTACGGCAATGAGCAATACGAACATTAATTATGAGGATTTGATGCGGAATATGAATATTCAGGATATGTTCCCGGGAAATATCCAGGACGGTATTCCGAAAAGTCAGCGGTTGAAAAAGAAGAAACCGAAGGATAAAAAAGAGCCGGCCATTGATTTAAAGCAGATTCTGCCGCCGCATCAGATCAAAGCGAGATTGGATGATTATGTCATTGGCCAGGATTATGCAAAGAAGGTCATGTCCGTTGCGGTGTATAATCATTATAAACGGGTAGCCACCAATACAATGGATGAAATAGAGATTGAGAAATCCAATATGCTGATGATCGGGCCGACAGGCTGTGGAAAGACTTATCTGGTGCGTACATTGGCACGGCTTTTGGACGTACCTTTGGCCATTGCCGATGCCACATCCCTGACGGAGGCTGGTTATATCGGTGACGATATCGAGAGCGTTGTTTCTAAATTGCTTGCGGCTGCAGGCAACGATGTGGAAAAGGCGGAACGGGGAATTATCTTTATCGATGAGATTGACAAGATTGCCAAAAAGAAAAATACGACAAGCCGTGATGTCAGCGGTGAATCGGTGCAGCAGGGACTCTTAAAGCTGCTTGAGGGCAGTGATGTGGAAGTTCCGGTCGGTGCCAGCAGCAAAAATGCCATGGTTCCTCTGACAACGGTAAATACGAGAAATATTTTATTTATCTGCGGCGGTGCATTCCCGGATTTGGAAGGCATTATCAAAGCCCGGTTAAATAAGACAAGCGGCATCGGTTTTGGGGCAATGCTGTCCGACGCTCATGACCAGGATGCGGATATTATGAGCCAGGTGACCATCGATGATCTGAGGGAGTTTGGCATGATTCCAGAGTTTATCGGACGTCTGCCAGTGATTTTTACGCTGAAAGGTCTGGATGAAGCAGCCCTTGTCAAAATTTTAAAAGAGCCGAAAAATGCCATTATCAAACAGTACCAGAAATTGTTGGCACTGGATGAGGTGGATCTGCAGTTTGATGACGGGGCCCTTGAAGCAATCGCCAAAAGAGCGATTAAAAAGAAAACCGGAGCCAGGGCGCTGCGATCTATTATTGAGGAACTTATGCTGGATATTATGTATCAGATTCCGAAGGATGATAATATCGGACGAGTGACGATCACACAGCCTTACGTAGAGCATACGGGAGGTCCTCTTATTGAGATGCGGGGCGTTTTCAGTCTGCCGAATAAAACGCCGGTGGCGGGCATAGAATAGACTGATATAAATCCAGGAGTGATTTGATTGGCTTTGACGGAGGAGCAGTTACGCTGCCGTGACATTATTCTGTCGCAGAATTATGCGGATTTTATTGTCGAATATGGCGGGAATGTGGACGTCATGGTAAATACTTATAATCCATCCTGCTATGAGGTGATCAACAGTAATTTTGTGGTCATTCATAAACCACTTCCTGAGGATGGGCAGCTGAATCCGGATGAGTATGGATATAATATGATTCCTGCCGTGATGGGGTTAATGGATACGACAAGTATGGAGCAGAGCGGTATCCTGCCGGTGCATTACAGTCCGGGCTCCGGGTACCGGGGCAACGGGGTGATGGTAAGCATTATCGATACCGGGATTGATTATACCCATCCGGCCTTTCGGTTTTCCAATGGTTCTACCCGGATATTATCGCTATGGGACCAGACAATTATGTCGGATAATGTGCCGGAACAATTTCCTTATGGAACATTATATACGAGTGATGATATTAACCGGGCGTTGATGTCGGAGGAACCGTCAGAAATTGTTCCTTCCCGGGATGGGGAAGGCCATGGAACCTTTATGGCCGGAATCATTGCGGGCGGTGAAGATGTGGAAAACAGCTTTATCGGTGCAGCGCCGGAAGCTTCAATTATTGCGATTAAATTAAAACCGGCCAAGGATTATCTGAGAGATTACTATGTTTTAAAGGAAGGTTCTGTAGCTTTTCAGGAGACGGATATTTTTATGGCAGTCCAGTTTTCTCTGAGTCAGGCCGTTAAATATCAGATGCCCCTGGTCATCTGTCTGGGCATTGGCAACAGTCTGGACAGTCACGAAGGAACTTCCAGTCTCAGTCAGTATTTAAACAGCGTCAATAATCTGACTGGCGTATGTATCACCGTTGCCGCCGGAAATGAGTTGGGGCGAGCCCATCATTTTTCCGGTTTTATTCCCGGCAAAGATGACAGCCAGAATGTGGAACTTCGGGTGGGCGAAAATGAGCGGGGATTCCAGATGGAAATATGGGGCTCTCTTGCAGATGTTTTTTCGGTGGAAATTATTTCGCCGGAAGGGGAACG